>JAUZPW010000160.1 GCA_030705725.1 Bacillota bacterium | reverse complement strand
TATTGGATAAGATAATGACAAATAATTAATCCATATAGGAGGCCGATATGCAGGCAATAATTAAACCCAATAAACTTATAAATGAAAAATCCCCCTACCTCCTCCAGCACGCCCACAACCCCATCGACTGGTATCCGTGGGGAGAGGAAGCGTTTGAAAAAGCAAAAAAACAAGATAAGCCGGTTTTTTTAAGCATAGGATATTCAACCTGTCACTGGTGCCATGTTATGGAGCGCGAGTCCTTTGAAAAAGAAGACGTGGCGGAGGTATTAAACCGCAATTTTGTTTCTATAAAGGTAGACCGCGAGGAGCGGCCCGATATTGACGGTATATATATGAACGTCTGCCAGCTGATGACCGGCTCGGGCGGATGGCCGCTCAGCATATTTATGGACGGCAATAAAAAACCGTTTTTCGCGGGAACTTATTTCCCGCGGGAAAGCTTTTTGTCTCTGTTAAACCAGATAAGAACCGTTTGGGATACGGACCGGGAAAGGCTCCTTAAGCATTCCGGCGAAATATTCAGAGCGATAGAGCCGGAGACCGGCGAAGCGATGCAGGTGGACGAAAACACGCCGGGCAAGGTTTTTTCATCGCTTAAGCGCACATTTGACAGGGATTACGGAGGCTTTTCGCTGGCTCCCAAGTTTCCTTCGCCGCATAATCTTCTTTTCCTGATGCGGTATTATTTCTCGACCGGGGATAAAGACGCCCTGACGATGTGCGGAAGGACGCTTGAACACATGAGGCGGGGCGGAATATTCGACCAGATCGGCTTCGGTTTTTCGAGGTACTCGACCGACCGGGAGTGGCTGGTACCGCATTTTGAAAAAATGCTCTATGACAACGCGCTCTTATGCATGGCGTATACGGAATATGCCGCGATAACAAAGGATTATGCTTCGGAGCGCACGGCGAGGGAGATCATTAAATATCTCGGGGACAGGATGCGCTCGCCGTCGGGCGGATTTTACTCGGCCGAGGATGCCGATTCCGAGGGCGTTGAGGGGAAATTTTACGTTTTTTCCCGAAGCGAGGTAAAAGATATACTGAAAGAAGATTCCGAGGAGTTCTGCGGCATTTTTGACATAACGGAAAAAGGAAACTTTGAGGGTAAAAATATCTTAAACCTCATAAATAGCGAGTATCCCGGGGAAAACCGAGAATTCGTTGAAAACTGCCGCAAAAAGATTTACGAATACAGGGAAAAACGCGTCAGGCCCTATCTTGACGACAAGATTCTGACATCTTGGAACGGGCTTGTGATAGCGGCCCTTGCTATGGCGGGAAGGGTATTCGGCGAACGGGAATATATAAAAGCGGCTGAGGAAGCCGCAATGTTTATAAAAAACAACATGATGACGCCGGACGGAAGGCTTAAGGCCAGATTTCGAGGCGGGGAAGCCAGATTTATGGGTTACGACGAGGACTACGCCTATTTTATCTGGGGCCTTACCGAGCTTTATTTCGCGACCTTTGACGAATTCTTTCTAGAGCTTGCCCTATCTCTAAACAATAAGTTTTTTGATAAATTTTTCGACAAAAAAAACGGGGGCTTTTATCAGAATGACGAAGATTCCGAAAAAATGCCTGTCCGTTTGAAAATGATTTATGACGGGGCTACTCCTTCCGCGAACGCTGTTGAAGTTTACAACCTTTTAAGGCTTTCGAGGCTTGCCCACGACGAAACCCTGGAGGAGACCGCTAAAAAAACGATTGAGGCGTTTATGGGCGAAATAGGGTCGTTGCCGTCGGCCTACGTTTTTCATTCGATCAATATTCAGTACCTGAAAAACGGAGGTACCGATATCGTACTGTCTGCGAAAGAAAAATCTCAGCTTAACGGTATGATCTCGCTGTTAAATGAAAAATATAGGCCTTTTGCCACCGTTAGGGTGCTGGCAGGAGAACAGAAGGAGTATAAAGCGCTTGACGGAAAACCGACGGCTTATGTATGCAGGGGATTTACCTGTGCGCCGCCGGTTACCGAGCTGTCGGAGCTTGAAAAACTGCTTATTCAAGGCTAGACACGCCGTTAATTCGGCGTGTCTAACGGTTTATGCAGGATTGCAGGATTACCTGTTGAGAGGAATTTCCTTTAACGACTCAAAGCCTTCACTTAGCTCTTCGTCCGACGGGATATAGTCTTCCATATCTCCGTCGTTAAACTTCATATAGGCCGCCATATCAAAATAGCCGGTGCCGGTGAGGTTAAAGAGGATAGTTTTGCTTTCGCCGGATTCCCGGCATTTTATTGCCTCGTCGATCGCGGCTTTAATTGCATGGGAGGATTCGGGAGCGGGGAGAATGGTCTCGGCCTTTGAGAACAGGCGGGCCGCCTCAAAGACGCTTTTCTGCCCGACGGCGCGGACTTCGTCGATATAGCCGTCGTGATAGAGCTTGCTGACGATGGGGGACATTCCGTGATAGCGGAGGCCGCCGGCATGGATAGGGGAGGGCTTGAAGCCAGAACCGAGCGTGTACATTTTAGCGAGCGGCGTGATTTTGCCTGTATCGCAGAAGTCATAAGCGTATTTCCCTCTTGTAAGCGACGGGCAGGACGCGGGCTCAACGGCAATAAACCGGGGGCATGCTTTGCCGTTTAATCTGTCGGCCATATACTCAGATATTATTCCGCCGAAGTTTGAGCCGCCGCCGATACAGCCGATGACAACATCCGGGTATTCGCCGAGCATATCCATGGCTATTTTTGCCTCGCTGCCGATTATAGCCTGGTGCAGTAGCACCTGATCGAGCACCGAGCCGAGTACATAACGGCAATTTGGAGTTTTGACGGCCTGCTCGACAGCCTCTGAAATAGCGCAGCCGAGGCTGCCGCCGGAGTTCGGATCTGAGCCGAGAATTACCTTTCCGATTTCTGTCGTATCGCTCGGGCTTTTAACGACCTTTGCGCCGAAAGTCTCGATAATCGCTTTGCGGTATGGCTTTTGTTCGGCGCTTACCTTAACCATGAATACGGTAAGCGGCATGTTGAAATAAGCCGCCGCCATAGAAAGCGCGGTGCCCCACTGTCCGGCCCCGGTCTCGGTTGTAAGGCTCGTAATCCCCTGTTTTTTGGCGTAGTATACCTGGGCTACCGCGGAGTTCAGCTTATGGCTTCCCGAGGTGTTGTTTCCCTCGAATTTATAGTATATTTTCGCGGGCGTATTAAGCTCTTTTTCAAGGTTATATGCACGGATAAGAGGAGAGGGGCGATAGGTTCTGTAAAAGTCCAGCACCTCGCCGGGAATGTCGATATAGCGATCCGTAGTATTCATTTCCTGCCTGACGAGCTCCTCGCAGAATACCGGAAGAAGATCCTCAAACGTGACAGGCTTCATTGTGCCCGGATTTATATACGGCTCGTGCTGCTCCTTCATATCGGCGCGAAGATTGTACCAGTATTTCGGCATTTGTTCCTCGGATAAATACGTTCTGTACGGCACTTTTTTGCTCATTTTTTTTCGCTCCCTTAATTAGTTATTAATTATCATATCCCAGGAATAAAAAAAACTCCTGTCCCTGTGAAAAGGGACAAGAGATATATCTCCTGCGGTACCACCCAAATTGACTAAAAAGCCCGCTCTGCCGCGCACCATCATACGCGCTTGCCTTGTAACGGGTCAAGAACCCGTCAGCACCTACTAAACTCAAGTTTTTCGGGCTGCCCTCATAAGTCCATTCGGTAAAACCGGCAACGTCGCCTTTACACCACCGGCGGCTCTCTTTGCTTGCACGGAAATACTTACTACTCTTAATCAACGGTTTAGATATGAAATTATAAATATAATATTCCGGAGAAAAGCAATTGTCAACATTTTTATAAAAAAACCGAGACTTTTCAGCAGTTACCGTTTACACATCAGAGTTTGCGTGACTATATCCGAGAATATTTCCATGCCTTTGGTGTCGGCAACATGGATAATACCGGATAAACGCACGCTGTGCGGAACAAGCTCCGCCAGAAGGTTTTCCTTTCTGAGTATGGGGTCGGGGTTAAAAATCACATCTTTCTGACCGTCAAAAATTGCCGCGTAGAATATCCCGGTCTCAACGAGATCCTGAAAAAAGTGACTGCCGTATGACAGCTCGGGCGTAAATCCCGCGCCGGATGAGGCGACCTCGCAGATCACGGACATATTGCACAGCTCCGAAAAATGTACGGGCACGCCGAGCGACGGTGTGGTGGTTCCCCATCTTCCCGGGCCAATGAGCATGGCGTTTTTTCCTTTAAGCTTTTGATTAAGAACCCCTACGGTTCTGGCAATGCTGTATTTTTCCTGTTCTGAAAGTTCAAGATATGCCTGCTCACCGATATAGACTGTATAATCGATTGGCAGATGAATGTTTCCGCCCATAAAGTTACTTTTTGAATAGAAGAGGCAATTACTTGTATTAATATACTCAGGCATTTTAACCGGTTTTCCCAGCCCGCGTGTCTGCAAAGGACGGCATTGAAGCAGGTTTATCTTGAAGCTGCCGTTTGCCGCGAAGTTTGCCGTAAATTCAATATCGACGGGGTAATCGTATACTTTGGAAAGCAATTTCAGCATATCTTTCATCAAGGCGGGGAAATCCGTTTTCTTTAGCAGTTTTTCAAAACTGAATATATAAGGCATGTTGACGCCTTTATATCC
>JAUZPW010000016.1 GCA_030705725.1 Bacillota bacterium | reverse complement strand
TCGTCGGGCTTGAATACGGTTACCTAATGGCTTACCGCCTGGGAGCGGATGTCAGCACAGGGCCTTTAATGTCTTATATAGCGCTTTCAGTGCTGCTGATTCCCATCGGAATTCTTTTTTATCGTGAGAATGTGTCGCTTACTCAGGCCGCTGGCATAGGCCTTTGCTTCGTGGGACTGTTGCTGATAAACAAATAGAATGAAAAACCGCAGGTTAGCGCTGCCTGAAAGAAAGGGCTATAATGCGCACCGCCGCGAAAGTGATAATAAAGCCCTGCTGAGATATAATCAGCAGGACTTTTTCTTTTTCGGAAGATGAGTTATAGGAATGATCAAGCGTTATACAGACGATAGTAAAAGAATGGTTTTTCCTCCGATTCTCCGGAATTCAAAATCATTCGCTTATCAATTTTACTGAATCCGCATTTTTCGACCACTCTCTGAGATGGATAATTGTCCGGCTCAACGATTGCAATCAGATATTCCATTTTCAAATTATCTAGCGCCCAGTGCGAGACTGCCTTTGCGGCCTCGGTGATATAGCCTTTTCCCGTGTATGCCTCGGACACGAAATAGGCTATTTCAATTTCGTTTTCAACCTCTTTCTTGTTCCCGATGCCGACCATACCAATAACTTTGCCGCCAAGCTCAACAGCAAACATGACCCGGGCTTTGTATTTACCCGCCAGAGTATATTGTGAAATAAAATATTGAATAAGACACGTGGTATCTTCCACGTCAGATTCCCAATCGGGCATCCATTTAAGTACGTAAGGTTGATTCGCAATAGCGTTTAGCGACGAAGCGTCACTCTCGCGAAAAGGCCTGAGCGTTAAGCGTTCCGTGTTAATATAAAAATTCAAAAAAGTACTCCTTTCTTATTTAATAGATTGACAAATAAAGGCAAGTGCTATACAATTGACTAAAGTGGTCAAAAAGGCGGGGACGGATATGTACGAAAAGTTTTCAAGGCTCAAAGAGGATAAGCGCGACAGAATATTAAACGCGGCTCTGGCCGAATTCGGCGACAGGGGTTACAAAAACGCGTCGACGAACAATATAGTCGAGGCGGCAGGCATTGCAAAGGGCTTGCTTTTTCACTACTTTCCCACAAAAAAGGACCTTTTTATATATTTATACGATTTTTGCCTGATGACGTTAAACGACAATCTTATCGGAAAGGCGGGCGAGCTGGACAACGACTTATTTGCCCGCTGGATCCATATAACGGCCATCAAAAAGGAGCTTACCGAAAGATACCCGGACATTTTCCGCTTTATGACGACGGCGTCAAAGGAAGAAAACAAAGCCGTAAAGGGTTATACGCAAAATGCGAGGCTTTATCTTCTGGCAACAAATAAGCTTTATGCCCAGGTAGACAAAAGCAAATTCCGCGACGGGCTCGACGCCGGGCGCTGCCTCGATATAATTTTCTGGACGCTTAAAGGGCTGGAAGAAAGGAATTCCGCTCCCGAGGATATGAAAATATACCTTGATATATTGAGAGATCTTATGTACAAGGAGAGCGCCGATGAACATAATTGAGGTCTCCGGGCTTAAAAAATCCTACGGCGCGACGGAAGCTGTGAAAGGGATTGATTTTACCGTAAGGCAGGGTTCGCTGTACGCTTTTTTGGGGCCGAACGGCGCCGGAAAATCTACGACTATAGATATTCTCTGCACTCTTTTAAAACCGGACGCGGGAAATGTAACGATAGACGGCATGGTTCTCGGAAAAAACGACGCATCCATAAGAAATGTTATCGGAGTCGTATTCCAGAGCAGCATACTCGACAAACTTCTGACGGTAAGGGAAAACCTTATGACCAGAGGGAGCTTTTACGGACTTTCGGGTTTAGAGCTCAGGCAGAGGACGGCAAAAGCGGCGGAGGCCGCGGGAGTAACGGAGTACATAAACAGGCCCTACGGCAGGCTTTCCGGCGGTCAGAGACGAAGGGCGGACATCGCGCGGGCGCTTATCAATTCGCCGAAGCTTTTGTTTCTGGATGAGCCAACTACGGGCCTTGATCCTCAGACAAGAAGGAATGTTTGGGAAACGATCCGGAACATGCAAAAAAGCACGGGAATGACGGTCTTTTTAACCACGCATTACATGGAAGAGGCCGCGAATGCCGATTATGTCACTATAATCGACGGAGGCAGGATTTCAGTCTGCGGCACGCCGACTGAGCTGAAGGAAAAATACTGCCGCGATTCTCTCAGAATAAAGCCGAAGGATATGGGGGCTTTTATCCGGGCGATAGACGGGCAGAGCCTTGAATATAAAATCGAGGGGGAAATCTGCACGATACCCCTTAAAAACACTGTCTGCGCTATTCCGGTAATAAACAGCCTGAAAGAATATATTGAGAATTTTGAGGTTATTAACGGAACTCTGGACGACGCTTTTATCAACGTAACGGGGAAGGAGATAAGGGACGCATGAAAAAAATCGCGCTGAGAAACCTCCGCATCTTTTTTCGTGACAGGAGCGCCGTATTTTTTTCGCTGCTGGCGGTGTTTATTATAATCGGCCTTTACGTTTTGTTTTTAGGGGATACGTTTTCTTCGCAGCTTAAGGATGTGAAAAGCGCGAGGTTTTTAATGGACAGCTGGATAATGGCGGGCCTTCTGGCGGTCACGTCGCTTACGACCACAATGGGCGCTTTCGGCGTTATGGTCGACGACAGGTCGGACGGTATAATCAAGGATTTTCTGGCGTCGCCTTTAAGCCGTGCTAAGCTTATCGGGGGATATGCTTTAAGCTCGTTTGCGGTCGGCTCGATCATGAGCCTCATAACCCTGATTTTAGCCGAGGTTTATATTTTCGTGTACGGAGGCGAGCTGCTTTCCTTTATAGCCTTGCTAAAAGTACTTGGGGTTATATTTTTAGCTGTTTTGACCGGAAACGCAATGCTTTTGTTCACAGTATCGTTTTTTAAGAGCCAGAATGCGTATGCCGCCGCGAGCACGGTCATCGGTACGCTGATCGGGTTTCTGACCGGAATATATGTGCCGATCGGGAGCCTGCCTGAAGCCATGCAGTTTGTTATCAAGATTTTTCCCATTTCGCACGCGGGAGCTCTTTTGCGGCAGATTATGATGGAAAAGCCTGCTTCGATTTCTTTTGCGGGCGCGCCGACCGGGACGTTACAGAGTTTTAACCGGAATATGGGGGTAATATATTCCTTCGGAAACGCGGATATAAGCGCACGGACGAGCATTCTTTACCTTTTTGTCTCGGCGGCGGTTTTTTATATTCTTTCGGTATTTTTTGTATCAAGAAAAAAAGAAGGCTGACCACCGACAAAAACGGGGCTTCTGCAATATTCGCCGGGCACCGGCGAGTAAGGATCCGGGCAGGCGAGGTTATAAAGCTCGGATGCGGTGCTTTCAAGCTCAAAAAACCTCCGGGCGTTTTCGGACAGCTCAAGCACCGAGGCGGGCTTGACTATAACCGGCAATGCGGAGGTTTCCTTCATCTGTCTGAGTATCTCCCGGCCTCTTGAGTTAAATGCCAGAACCCGCAGGTAGGGGGGAGGCGTCTCCTTAAATTCCTTTGCCGCGCCGAGATAAGCCGAAAGCAGTATCCTGCGGATACGCGAATGGGCGTAACGTTTCGTTTTAGCCATTGATGCTATCTGCTCAAACGAAACGCTTTTCGATACGGCCGCGTAAAGCCTCTTTTCAAGGCCCTCCGAGACATCGGCGTATGAAAGAAAATCTTCCGGCTTCATCTTTTTGAGACAAGAGACAATCATAAGGTCTGCGTTTTTCATGAAAACCGGGGCTTTGCCGGCTTTTATTTCTTCACGGAGCGCCGAATAAGACGGCTCCGGGAGATACGGCCTGAGAGCCTCCGCGCTTTCGTTCTGAAGGAGCGAGCGCAAAAAGGACGCGGACGCTATATTCCCGTTTGCGGATTGCTCGTCGTGGGATGAGCCGACACGTTTCACCGCAACGGGTATGATATTGGATCTAAGCATTTTGAGCGCTTTAATATACTCAACGCCGAGGATATTGTTAGGTGCCGACAGCAGGGAAGAGACCTCGCCGCCGCGCAGAGCCTCGACAGCCTTCTGACGCGAAGCGGCAAAGGAAGCCCCTTCGCGAAGCTCACGCTTAAGATTAGAAGGAAAATCGTCATTAAGCAGCGCTTCAGCGGCTTCTTGCAGCAAATCCGCGGAGCCTGCTTCGCTGCCGAAGGACAAGTAAGATACAATATTAGTCGCGTCAAGGAGAAAAACGGCGGCTTTCGCAAAGCCCTCCGCCGAGGAAACTGCATAGGGAGTAGGCAGCTCGACGACAAGGTCGGCGCCGCATTTAACGGCGGCCGCGGCGCGCGCGTGCTTGCTCATTACGGCAAAATCGCCGCGCTGCACATAGTTTCCGCTCATTACGCAGAGAATATGGCAGTCGGGGCCTAAAATCCGCTTTGTTTCCCCAATATGCAGTTCATGACCGAGGTGAAACGGATTATATTCCGCCACAATGCCGCAAACTTTCATATTTATCTCCAAAATAATTAAAAATTTATTGTTTTTTTGTAAGTAATATTATACAATTTAATAGTTTGAGCGGATAGCTTATTCTACAATAATACAGCGGTTTTATCAACCGTCCTTTGAGGAGTGTCATAAAAGAATGAATGTTCTGGTAGTAAATGCGGGAAGCTCGTCACTTAAATATCAGCTTTTTGATATGGACAAGAATACCGTACTGGCAAAGGGACTTTGCGAAAGAATCGGAATCGATGGAAGAATTACGCACAGCCCCGCCGACAAAGAAGGCTTTAAGGCCGATCTGCCCATGAAAACCCATGCGGACGCAATTAAATATGTTATCGACGCTTTGGTCGACAAGAACCACGGAGTTGTTAAAAGCCTCAAGGAAATCGACGCCGTCGGCCACCGTGTTCTCCACGGAGGCGCCAAGTTCCACGAGTCGGTTTTAATAGACGACAAGGTGCTCGCGGCCATCGAGGAATGCATTCCGCTCGGGCCTCTGCACAATCCGGCCAACCTGACCGGCATCCGCTCCTGCGCGGAGGTGCTGGGAAAGGACTTTCCTCAGGTCGCGGTTTTTGATACGGCTTTCGGCATGACAATGCCCGAGAAGGCGTTTCTTTACGCGATACCGCACCGCTACTACGACGATTATAAAATCCGCCGTTACGGCTTCCACGGCACCTCTCACCGCTTTGTTTCCGCGCGCGCCGCACAAATGCTGGGCCGTCCGGCAAGCGAGCTTAAAATTATCACCTGCCATCTCGGAAACGGATCTTCCGTCTCCGCTGTGAAAAACGGCAAGTGCGTCGATACTTCGATGGGGCTTACGCCTCTCGAGGGGCTTCCGATGGGGACGCGCTCGGGAAGCATCGATCCCGCCGTCATCGAGTTTATTTCCGAACATGAAAACAAAAGCGCAAAAGAAGTGCTCAGAATCCTGAACAAGGAATCGGGCATGCTCGGAATAACAGGAAAATCGTCGGATTTCCGCGATCTGCACGCGGAAGCCAAGAAAGGCGACGACAGATGCCAGCTCGCGATAGACATCTTCACGTATGCCGTTAGAAAATACATTGGAGCATACATGGCGGCCATGGAGGGCGTTGACGCCGTAGTATTTACCGCCGGAGTTGGCGAGAACGACAGGGAAATACGCGCCGACGTATGCAAAGGGCTCGACTTTATGGGGATTTCGCTGGATGAGGACAAAAACAGCAACGCACCCAGAGGCACCGAGGCCGTTATCTCAAAAGACAGCTCGAAAGCTAAAATTCTTGTGATTCCGACAAACGAAGAGCTTGTAATTGCTAAGGACACCGTGGATATTGTTTTAAACAGAAAATAACAAAAAATAAAGCCGGCGCACAGAGCACCGGAAAAAACATCAGGGCCGTAACAAATGGAATGTCAGCCATTTGTTACGGCCCTTTTACGCGTTATTTTTTACATGCTTTCCATGTGTTCACGCTCACGGAAAAGCAGTGAGATACACCAGAGGCCGGCCAAGGCTACGAGGGTATATACAATCCTGCTCGGTACCGACATTTGTCCGCCGAAAAGGTAAGCCACAAAATCGAAGCGGAAGAGTCCGATGCTGCCCCAGTCTAGCGCGCCGATAATTACCAGAACCAACGATATTCTATCAAGGACCATAAAAAAGAATCAACTCCTTTTTCTTATTCCTGCAAAACCGGAAAGATTCCGAACTGTTGCAGATCTTCGTCCTTAGTATTCCGCGAGGTTCTGGAAAATATGCAACCCCGGAATTGGCAGAAAAACAAGTTTCTAACTGCTTTCGGAGAAACGTTTTATAACCTTTAACCTAACGAATTCCTCACGGTCTTTTTCCTCGAGCGCGTCCGTTATCGTTTTTATATTTTCGACAAAATTGGGAATGATTATATTTTTAAGCGCGTTTGCGCGTTTCTGCGTTTTCCTTATAGCATATGCAAGCCGGTATACGGAAAGTTCCACTTCCGCCAGGCGGCAGGTAAGATGCTTGACCCTGTTAAAAAGGATATAAGCATCGTCTACATATGAATTTGTGCTTGTGAAGCCGTAAGTGATTTTAGGCTCAGGCACGGTGTCCGGCGTTTTCGGGAGCTCAACCCCCATGACGGAGGTGAAACGAATGTTCACGGAATCGTCGACAGGCACAGACTGGGAGGCGTGAACCACAATATTCTGGCCAAGCGTAATGCTGGCTTTCTGGAGGGCTTCGTAGGCCTCCGAATACGAGCTGTCGATCTGGGACTGAAGCTCGCCCGCCGCGTCTATAAGCGACATCATTTCACGTATTAAGATATTGCGCTTTCGGTCCATCAGGTCATAGCCGAGCCGAGACAGCGTAAGGGATCGTTTTAAGGTCATCAGATTGCCCTTTGTCGGTATGACGGGAGGCATAAAACCATCCTTTCAGAGATTACCTTTGCCGGATTTCGTTTTCCTCTTCATCGGAGTAATATTTTTGGAGAAGCGCGGTGTCAACACGGTCTAGCGCTTCTTTCGGCAGCTCGGAAAGAAGCTGCCAGCCGATGTCGAGCGTCTGTTCCACCGTGCGGTTTTCGTCGATCGACTGCTTGACGAATTCCTCTTCAAAGCGGCGACCGAATATCATATATTTTTTATCAAGCTCGGAAAGCTCATCCTCGCCGATAACCGACGCCAGCGAACGCGCTTCCTGCACGCTTGCGTAAGACGCAAAGAGTTGGTTAGAAAGGGAAGGATGATCTTCTCTCGTAAAGCCTTTTCCGATGCCGTCCTTCATAAGGCGCGACAGTGACGGCAGAACGGATATCGGCGGATAGATGCCTTTTTGCTCGAGCGAACGTTCAAGCACAATCTGCCCTTCCGTGATATAGCCGGTAAGGTCAGGGATCGGATGCGTGATGTCGTCGTTCGGCATTGTAAGAATAGGGACCTGCGTAACCGAGCCGGGGATTCCCTCGATCATGCCCGCGCGCTCGTATAGGGAGGCGAGGTCTGAATACAGATAGCCGGGGTACCCCTTTCTGCTCGGAATTTCGCCCTTGGAGGATGAAAATTCGCGCAGCGCCTCACAGTAGGAGGTCATATCCGTCATAATAACAAGCACGTGCATATTGTGACGGAAAGCCAGGTATTCGGCGGCGGTAAGCGCGCATCTGGGGGTTAGTATACGCTCGATAATGGGGTCGGACGCAAGATTCAAAAACATTACGACGCGCTGGAGCGCACCCGACTCCTCAAAGTCACGGCGGAAAAACTCCGCGGTATCGTTTTTGACGCCCATCGCGGCAAAAACGATGGCAAATTCGCTGTCGTCATCCTGCACCTTTGCCTGGCGCACCATCTGCGCCGCGAGCTCATTATGGGAAAGGCCGGAACTCGAAAAAATGGGAAGCTTCTGCCCTCTAATAAGGGTAGACATGCCGTCAATCGCGGATATTCCGGTCACAATACAGCTTCTCGGATATTTTCTCGAAACCGGATTTATGGGCATTCCGTTTATATTGCGGCGTTCGTCCGGGAAAAGGTCGCCCAGGCCGTCAACCGGGCGCCCGGCACCGTCAAATATTCTGCCGAGCATTTCCTTTGAAAGCGGAATCTCAACCGGGCGGCCCTGAAAGCTGGTATGCACATTTTCAAGAGATATGCCTTTTGTTCCCTCGAAAACCTGTATGACCGCTTTTTCGCCTTCAATCATTATAACGCGGCCGAACCGTTTCTGGCCGTTATCCAGTATTATTTCGCAAACTTCCTCAAAAAAAACGTCTTTGACGCCGTCAAGCACGACAAGCGGCCCGTTTATCTCGGAAAGTCCGACATATTCGACTCTCATCAGAACACCCCTTAAATGCTTTTAAGCCTGATTTTCGGCTATAAGCGCATTCAGTTTATCGTCAATTTTTTTCTCCAGGCGGTCAAGCGGCGAAAGGTCGTCGTTTCCGACCTCGTATTTGATACGGATCAGCTCTTCAAAAAGACCGGTGTTTTTAATCTGTGAAACCGGAATGTTTTTGCCGACTACCTCCTGTGATTTTTCATACAGGCGGATCATAACCTTCATCATTTTAAGCTGCTTTTCTATGGGCACATAGGTATCGAGCTCGTGGTACGCGTTCTGCTGCAGGAATCCTACCCTAATAACCTTCGCGCATTCGACGATGAGCTTCTGGTCATCCGGAAGAACATCCGAGCCTATAAGCTTTACTATTTCGAGAAGCTTCGACTCCTCCTGCAGGAGACTTGAAATTTTCATGCGGTATCTCGCAAACTCGGGGCCGAAATTCTTCTCATACCACGGGGACAGCATGGGGATATATTCGGAATAGGAAGTTATCCAGTTTATTGCCGGAAAATGGCGCGCGTAAGCAAGCGTGCGGTCAAGCGCCCAGAAGGTGCGGATAAAGCGTTTTGTATTCTGGGTGACAGGCTCCGAAAAATCGCCGCCCTGGGGGGAAACGGCGCCTATTATGGTAACCGAGCCCTCGGAGCCGCTTAATACCTCCATATACCCGGCGCGTTCATAAAATTCGGCAAGGCGGGAAGGCAGATAAGCGGGGTAGCCCTCTTCCGCGGGCATTTCCTCAAGACGCCCCGAGATTTCCCTTAGCGCCTCGGCCCATCTGGAGGTTGAGTCGGCCAGTATAGCCACATGATAACCCATATCCCGGTAATATTCCGCTAGTGTGATTCCGGTATAAATGGACGCTTCCCTGGCCGCGACCGGCATATTTGAAGTATTTGCTATTAAAACGGTACGGTCAAGCATCAGTTTGCCCGATTTAGGATCCTTAAGCTTCGAGAATTCTTCGAGAACCTCGGTCATTTCATTGCCGCGTTCACCGCAGCCTATATAAACTATAATATCCGCGTCAGACCATTTCGCGAGCTGGTGCTGGGTTATTGTTTTCCCGGCGCCGAACGGCCCCGGAACGGCGGCGCAGCCGCCTTTAGCCACAGGAAAAAGGGTGTCGATGATGCGCTGGCCGGTTACGAGCGGTTTTAACATCGGCAGGCGATCCTTTACCGGCCGGGGCAGCCGTATAGGCCACATCTGGCTTAAGGTCAGCTTCGAAACCTGGCCTGTTTCGCTTTTAAGCTCAAGAATTACATCGTTTACCTTATAACGGCCGGAACTCACCGCGTTCTGCACGGTGCCGGAGAGCGTCGGAGGAACCATAATTTTATGCTTTATAAGCTCCGTTTCCTCGGTTTCCGCATATACGCTGCCACCGCTTAAAAAGTCCCCGTCTTTAGCCTTGACCTCGACGTCCCAAAGCTTTTCCTCGTCGATGGAGGGAGCGTTTACCCCGCGCTTTATAAACGAGCCCGTAAGTTTCTCTATGTCTCTTAAGGGGCGTGCTATACCGTCGAATATGTTGCCTATAAGCCCGGGGCCAAGTTTAACGGACATAGGAGAACAGGTATCGTAAACCGGCTCGTTCGGATAAAGGCCGGTTGTGTCCTCATAAACCTGGACAACAGCGTAATCCTTGTTTACGCCGACAACCTCGCCTATAAGACGTTCTTTCCCGACATGCACCATATTCATCATGGAAAGGGAAGAGCCGTTTAAGACCGTTATGACAGGCCCGTTTATGCTGCGAATTATTAACTCTTTGTTTTCCAAAATGTCCACCTCAAAATCAGAGTTCCGCCAGAGAAATACCGAACATTTCGGTAAAATGCTCATAGCGTTCGGCTATGGCGAGGTCGTAGGATTCGTCGATCCGTATATGCTTTTCCTTGCATTCAAATATTATTCCGCCGAGATAGAAGCCGCCTTCCTCGAATTTGACCTCGTATCCGCTGAGCGCGGAACGTATCTGTTCGGCGCGATGCATGTCCGCGCTTCTCATATATACCGTGACATCTCCGCAGCCGGGCAGCATCCCCGATGCCTTACGCGAAAGGGAGATCAGATTATCGGTGTATTCGGGAGTTTTAGTGTATGCTTCTATTCTTCCTTTGAGCTCGTCAAATATATTGTTTGCGATCTCGCTTCTGCGCAAAAACAGGGTTCGTTTAACCTCAAGAAGCTTTTTTGAAAGCCTCTTTCCTTCCGCAGCCTTGATTTTCGCTATTTCTTCCTTGATATATTTGAATGCTTCGGCAAGTATCTCGTTTTCCGCCTCGGAAAGCGCGCGGGTGTATTCCGCGTCGATCTCCTGGCGGATATTATCGCATACCTTTGTGGCATCGCTTAATATTGCCGAAGTGAAGCGCTCAAGCTTTTCGTCGTATTTTGCCATATATCCACCCTCCTTTGCTAAATCTTGATGCCGATTGCTTCACGGACATATCGCGTTATGGAATCGGCCGTACGGCCCGTTCCGTGGCGGTCCGGTATTTCAACGACAAGCGGCATGTGCCGGTTTAGCTTGAGATCGTAAATCATCTCGGGACAAAGGGAAGCGAGCTTCTCCGTTATCAGAAGAATGCCTATCGAGCGATCAGCCAGCACCTTCTCGATTGCGCTTATAACTTCCTGCCGGTCATGCAAAACGACGCCTTCGATACCGGCAAGCCGCATTCCGGTTTGCGTCTCGGTATTATCCGAAATTAGGAAATATCGCATGGATAAGCTCCTTTCCGCGGGGGGATTAAACCTTATTGAGTATTAAAACGGAAACCAACACTCCATAAAGCGCGATTGCTTCCGCAAGCGCAACAAAGATCAGCGCTTTGCCGAACAGGCTGCCGTCTTCCGAAATAGCGCCCAAAGCGGCCGTAGCCGAGGACGCAACGGCGATTCCAGAGCCTATGCAGGAGCCGGTGGTAACAAGCCCCGCACCGATATAAGCAAGTCCGGACGCTATGCCGCCGGACGCCGCAGCCGTAGCCGCTTCCTGAGCAAAAGCCGGGCTGCCGCTCATGGAAACAACCGTTATCGCCGCGATCACGCCGAAGAATGAGAATATGCCGGTGGTAAGAATTCGTTTCGCGCGTTTATTGGACGTTATGGGTTTGATATTCGCATAAATTACCGGGGCGACGAGAGCGATTACTGCTAAGACAAAAAGATACAGCACAAAAAGACCTCCACTCATTTATTGTTGATGCTGCTTTTATAATTTATATCAAACGGCTTATATTTGAGGCCGTTGCCGGTATAGAAGCGCGAAAACATCTCATAGAAGTTAAGCCTCATAACCTGAATCCCGACTATCATTCCCTCGAGGGCCATAACGAAGATATTTCCGAATATAATAACGAAAATATTTTCAGAGCCGCCGGAAAGGGATGAGAGGGTGTAAACCACCATCATCATTATCGCATGGTTAAGCGCGAACATCCCGACACGGACGAATGAAATCGTATTGGTCAGAAAGGAAAGAACAACATCGAAAAGCTCAATCAGGTTGACCATTATGAACTCGCCCTTTTTCTCGGGCAGCCATTTTTTCCTTCCGCTTAAAATATGCGCGAGCGGCTCTTTGAGAAAAATCGCGGTAAGCGGGACGATGATAAGAAAGATGACAAACCATTGGGTTATAAGCTGCTTATGCCACATAAGGAAGGCTATTGCCGCGATAAGGACGGACCAGTAAAGAATAAATCCCGCGAGGCCGTTGGATGAAAACAGGATTTTTTCAAAATCTTTCTGACGCAGGCCGTTTGCGACGTTCATAGCCATCGCTATTGTAATAAACACCACTCCGACCGCCAGGCTTCCGATCAGAGTCTTGTTTATAGAGTCCGAATTCTCGAGCACCTTGAAGCCCGGAAGAAGCTTTTCACTGCCGAACACACTGCCGTAAAAAAAACCGAAAAGGGTGGCCGAAGCGCCGGCGTATGATATGATTTTTGCAAGCGGAGAGCCCTTTAGATGGTAAATAACGATTCCGACGATCAAAAGGACGAGGCCCTGACCCACATCTCCGAACATTATGCCGAAAAGAAGTGTAAAACAGATCGCCATCAGAGGAGTCGGATCCAGCTCGCGGTAGTTTGGCAGGCCGTACATTTCGATAAAAAACTCAAAGGGCTTAAATACCTTGTTATTTACCAGTTTGGTCGGAGGGGTGTAATCCTCGGCCCGGTCAAGGTCTTCAACCGCATAGGTGGTTTTCTCAAACTTCGAAACTCTTGCCGCGATCGCGGCAATCTCGGTTTCGGGTATCCAGCCGACAATAAAAAAACTATCCTGCGTGTGTGAGGCGAACTTTCGGATATCGTAGCAGTCGTTTAAGAACCGGAGCTTGCTGTAATAGGTTAAAAACCGATCCTGCTCGGTTTTTATCAAATCAGAAAGCTGGGCGTCTATTTCTTCGATTCGCTTTTTGGAACTTTCAATTTCGTTATTCAGATTATTTATTGCTTCGGCCGGTGTGCCGGTAATTTTACCGCTTATAAAAATACGCTCGAAATGGAAGGTGGAAAATATAGCGTCTACCTTTGCGATTACCGCCCGCGGCGCGAAATACATACCGTAAACATAGTTATCTTCTTCAGAACTCGGGAAAAAATAACAGTCTTCGTTTCCCTCAAGGTGTTTTTCCAGATTTTTATAAGTATCGACAGGAATGCGCCCGAAACGGAAATGGGCATAAGTAAAATGAAAAAGATCCTCCAGCCGGGCGTCAAGGTTGCCATAATAAGTAAGATGAAGAACGATCTGCTGGTCCTCGACCACAAGGCGGCTCAATTTGTTCTTTTCCTCGCGAAGCACATTGATTTTATTTCGCATGCCCAGAAAATAATCGCCTATTTCCTCATCAGTGGCTTCGCTTTCTGAAAAACTGCGATAATCCAACGGAATACCGCTGATTTCGGAAACGGATATCGCCTGCTTAAGTAAATCCCCATAGGGATTTTTATAATTAAAAGGCGAAAGTCCGCGCAGATTTTTTGTAATCGCTATGGAATCCTCAGGATGAAACCCGCTGCCGACAAGACAGGAGGATACGACATTGTCAAGCTCCTGAACGGGGCCGATAATGCTTATAAATTTCATACCAAGAACAGCCATAAAACCTCCTTCTCTCCGCGCCGGCGGGGTTATCGATAATAATCATCATATGGGCAGAATATTTTTCGGTTCTACGCCGTATCGGATGCTTTCAATAATTCTTATCAGGTTTATTATTTCGGCTTCTTTTAGCAGCAGATAGACGGCTCCGATATAAACGGACGGAGCGGAACGCAATATAGCCTTGCGGCATGTTTCGACAAGATAGTCCTGCGAATATCCTTTTATCTGGCGGATGTCCATTTTGGAAAATACATACCGGTATTTCGAATTTCTAAGCAAATCAAGCTGCTCCGCTTCAGACTGCGCCTCGAAAAGAGTCTTTAAAAAATCCAAATCCACTTTGTAATTTATATTTATGAGATAGCTGCTAAGCTCTTCTGGCGGTATATCGAAATTCGCTTTTATACGCATAACCCGCGAGATATTTTCAATATCCAATCTCGACCCTATCAAGCTTAGAAGGACGGAGCGGGTTTCGCCGGTATAATTCTCTTTTATCGCAGATAAAAAACTTTCGTAAAAATTCTGCCAGAGGACCAGCTCTATGGTATTATAATCGATCTGCCGGCCTTCTCCGGGCGCAAGACGCGACAACGCGCCGTAATAACCCGTTTTGCGCAATGCTGCGAGCAGCTCATCATAGGTCCTGGCGTTCTGCAGCGCGGACAGCTTGATTTTGCTGTGCTTCGCAAAAAAGGCCGGGAGGTTTACCGAAAAATCCTCAAGCTGGTTGAGCGATAAACACCGAAGAAATTCGAGAATCAGCTCAATTTCATTCTGGCGTATTGGAAAGCTCAGAAGCTCCTTATCTTTTTCAGGCACGAAATGCATGAGCCTTTCGTATTCC
>JAUZPW010000159.1 GCA_030705725.1 Bacillota bacterium | reverse complement strand
TGGAAAATCGGCAGAGGCGTAAAGGATGTTTACTTAACACCGACCATAGACGCCGCCAAGGAGCTTTACGCCGCGGGAGCCAGAATTATTGCGGCTCAGGCCACAAGCCACTTGAGGGAGGACGGAAAGCATTCGTATGAAATCATTAGGGAAATTAAGCAGGAGCTTCCTAACGCTTTAATTTTTGCCGACGTAAGCACTCCGGAGGATGCGAAGATAGCCGCCGGATACGGAGCTGATTTTGTGGCTCCAACGCTTTACGGTTATACGAGCACACCGCAGGAGCTGGTAAGAGTGAAGCCCAATTTCGGGCCGGATCTGCTGTTGCTCTCGTCCGTCATCAAGGCGGTGAAAGGGACTGATTCCCTTGTGATTATGGAGGGAAGGGTCAACACGCCCGAACAGGCCGTGCAATGCCTTTACATGGGGGCACATGCGGTTGTCGTGGGCAATGCCATCACGAGGCCGCACATGGCGGCTAAAAGGTTCGCAGACGCAATCAAGCGATTTGAGTAAGCAAACGTAAAAATTCAGGGCTGATTTTAATCAGCCCTGAACACTTTTAAACTTGTAACTGTATCTCGAACCGATATAATAAGTGTCTATATATTCAAACGGTTTACCGTCTTCGAGATATGTAACATGGGAATTTTTTAACAGCGCCGTGTCTTTGATCTTCAAAAGTTTCTTATGCATTTCGGTGGGGAGCACGGCCGACATTTCGCATGAGGTGCTTTTTATTTTGACGCCTAAATCTTCAAGATACTTATAAAAGGAACCGTTTAACGCGTTTATATCCAGAGCGGGAACTACCGCAGCTTTGACGTAAGTATAGCTAATGGCTATAGGCGTGCCGTTTCCGGTACGAAGCCTGACAAAATAATAGATAAATTCGTCTTCGTTCGAAATTTCAAGGAAACCGGCAATGTCTGGAATTTCTTTGGCTCGCAATATACGGAAATCAATGAGCTTAGAACCGGCAACTAGCCCTATTGATTCCATATCTTTCGTAAAGCTGTTTGGACTTTCTATAGTTTTCGATACGTGGGGGTTTATAACAAAAGACCCTTTCCCGGCAGTACGCTCGATGTACCTGTCGCCCACGAGCCGAAGTATCGCTTTATTGACCGTCATTCTGCTTGTGTTAAATTCTTCGGCCAGCTGCTTTTCTGTCGGTATCTGGTCACCCACACGCAACTTACCCGACAGAATCTGCATTTTTATATGATTTTCAATTTCGATATATTTAGCGTTCTCTTTCATAAAAGCTCCATAAAAAGACAAAGAAATTTATATACAAATACTAAAATAAGTATATTATAAACTATATGTATATTACAATTACTTTTTTAATATTTACTTTAATTAACAAGGAGATTAACTGTTTATGAGAAAATTCATTATAGCGGCGCATGCGTACTTTGCCGACGGGCTGAAGTCGGGGCTTGAAATGATTGCGGGAGAAAACGCTGACGTATTTTCCGTATGCGCTTATGTTGACGACGGCGACTTTACAGATAAAATAGACACAATTATTGAGAGCTTTGACAAGGACGATGAAATACTCATTCTGACGGACTTATTCGGTGGAAGTGTCAACAACGAAATACTCGGAAAATACGATAATAAAAACATCCATCTGATAGCCGGAGTCAATCTGCTTCTCGCGATTCAGCTCGTGCTCGGCGAGCAGGAGAACACGACGGAGGAATTCATAACCGAATCGATAGAGCAGGCCAAAGGCGGAATGGTCTACTGCAACAAGCTCAAGGAGTCTTTTGACGTCAAGTAGGTGCCTATAACCATGATGATAAGCGCAGTTGGCTATAATCAAGGAACAAAGCCCCGAGCCGATATATAAAAGCGCCGCCATCAGGCGTGCGGGATTTCCTTCAGCAGAAGCTTGGACGCCGGCGCATTCAGAGCATAAAGGGCGGCCGCCATAACGGCCCAGAATACAGGTAACTTACTGTTTGCTTTCAAATTACAACCTTATTTACTAGATCAGTTTCCCTATCGCTGCTGGGCAGCCTTTCGACTGCGTTTTTATCTTATTTACGGATTCAAGATGCCCTAGGCTCTTGACAAACGGTGAATAGCGGGCTCTGTATATTCATGCTTCGTCCATTCATAGATACCTCCCCATATCCCCTACGGGGGGATATTAATATTCTAACATTACATAATAAAAAAAGCAAACGGAACAAAATTCCGTTTGCTTTTTATTGTCGTTATTGATCGGATTATTCGTACAGCTTCGAGAGCTTCTGGAGCTTATCGTATTTTGCCGCCGCTGCTTTTTCGGCGTTCTCGAACAACTCTTTGGCCTTTTCGGGGAACTGGCGCTCGAGACTTGAATAACGGACTTCGTTTTGGATAAAGTCTTTATAAGAGGTAGTCGGAGCCTTACTGTCAAGCTGGAACGGGTTTTTGCCGTCTTTTTTGAGCCTCGGGTCGAAGCGGAAGGTGTGCCAATAGCCGGCGGCTACGGCATTTTTCACTTCGATCTGAGAATTTGTCATGCCGCCCTTTAATCCGTGGTTAATGCAGGGAGCGTAACCGATGACAAGTGAAGGGCCGTGGTAGCTTTCCGCTTCGGCTATTGCTTTTACCGTCTGGTTGTAATCGGCACCGAGACCGACCTGAGCGACATAGGCGTAGCCGTAGGACATTGCAATCTGAGCGAGCTCCTTTTTGGAAGTCCTCTTGCCGGCAGCCGCAAACTGTGCAACCTGTCCGATCTGGGAGGATTTTGAAGCCTGGCCGCCTGTGTTCGAATAAACTTCGGTGTCAAATACGAAGATATTGACGTCTTCGCCGCTTGCTATAACATGATCAAGGCCGCCGAAACCGATGTCGTATGCCCAGCCGTCTCCGCCGAAGATCCAGATAGACTTCTTTGAGAGATAATCTTTTTCCTTGAGTATTTCGGCGCAATCGGGGCAGGAGCATTTTTCAAGAGCTTCGACAAGCTTCTTTGTAGCTTCAGTATTCTTTTTACCGTCGTCAAGCGTGGCGAGGTATTCGTCGCGCTCAGCATCGCAGCAGGAAAGACTGCGGATTTTTTCTATTAGTTTTTCACGAATAGCTTTCTGGCCGAGGTAAATGCCGAGGCCGTATTCGGCGTTGTCTTCAAACAGCGAATTCGCCCAAGCGGGACCCTTGCCCTGTTTATTTACCGTGTAAGGTGTTGAAGGCGCGCTGCCGCCCCAGATCGAGGAGCAGCCTGTCGCGTTTGCGATATACATTCTGTCTCCGAAGAGCTGGGTTATAAGCTTTGCGTAAGCCGGCTCGCCGCAGCCCGCGCAGGCGCCTGAGAATTCAAGCAGAGGTTTCTTGAACTGTGAGCCCTTGACGCTGTCAACATTAAACGGAAGCTCCTTATCGGAGACGTTTTTAACGGCATAGTCAAAGTTTTTCTGCTCACCCTGCTGCGTCTCGATCGGCTGCATCTGGAGAGCCTTAACCTTGGCCGGACAGGCAGTTATGCAGACGCCGCAGCCGAGGCAGTCGTTAACTGAGACGTTTATAGCAAATTTGAGGTTTTCGCAGCCTTTGCCAATCATTTTTTTACTCTTGTAACCTTCGGGAGCTTTGCCGATCTCATCTTCGGAAAGGGCATACGGACGGATAGCCGCATGCGGGCAGACGAGCGAGCACTGTCCGCACTGGATGCAGTTCTCGGGAATCCATGCCGGAACGTCAACCGCAACACCGCGTTTCTCAAGAGCCGCCAAACCCTGCGGGAAAGTGCCATCTTCGATGCCTTTGAATGCCGAAACGGGGAGACGGTCACCGAGCTGGTTGTTTGCCGGGATCATGATATTTTTAGCAAATTTGAGGAGGTCTTCACGGTCGGTGTCAAGGACTATTTCCTTCGGTGCATCTTTGGCGTCGGCCCATTCTGCGGGAACCTTGACTTCCTTAACGTTTGCGATGCCGGCGTCGATAGCCTGATGGTTCATGGCTATTACCTTATCGCCTTTTTTGCCGTAAGTGTCAACCACGGCTTTTTTCATGGATTCGATCGCTTTGTCGATCGGAATTATTCCCGTAAGTTTGAAGAACGCGGCCTGCAGGATCATATTGATTCTGCCGCCGAGGCCTATTTCCTTAGCAAGCCCGATTCCGTCGATAGTATAGAACTTGATGTTGTTTTTAGCAATATACTGCTTCATGTCGGCCGGAAGATGCTCGGTAAGCTCGTTAACATCCCAAGCACAGTTTAACAGGAACGTTCCGCCCGGCTTGACATCCTGCACCATTTCGTATTTATGTACGTAGGACGGGTTGTGGCAGGCGACAAAGTCGGCTTTTGAAACGAGGTATGTGGATTTAATAAGCTTATCGCCAAAACGAAGGTGAGAAACAGTTACGCCGCCGGATTTCTTGGAATCATACGCGAAATATGCCTGGGCATAATCATCTTTCCTGTGTTCGCCGATGATTTTTATCGAGTTTTTATTTGCACCGACAGTGCCGTCGGCGCCAAGTCCCCAGAATTTGCATGAGACGATGCCATCGGGCGTGGTATTCGGAGCATTTGTGTCAAGCGGCAGCGAAAGATTTGTAACGTCATCGTTAATACCGACAGTGAAACCGTTTTTGGGTTTGTCAAGCTTGAGGTTCTCGAAAACAGCAAAGCCGTT
>JAUZPW010000158.1 GCA_030705725.1 Bacillota bacterium | reverse complement strand
GAGCATCCTGTTTGAAGAGACCTTTCCGTGGTCCCGTTCGCTCGGCTTGAGGCAGAGCATCCTAAAAGACGGGCTTCTCAAAAACGGAGAAGAATACGTTTTGCAAAAATACAGCGACACGGTTAAAAACACGCCCCGCCTTCCCGGCGAAAGCAGGCTCGATCAAAGGATGCGCGAAATGTTCATGCTTAACCTCAACTGGTTCATGCAGACGCTTCTCGACCGCAAGGACCGCATGAGCATGCACCACGGCCTCGAGGTTCGCGTTCCTTTCTGCGACCACCGCATAGTCGAATACGCGTTTAATATGCCGTGGGAGATAAAAGCCTGCGCGGGGCGTGAAAAAGGCATCGTGCGCGAAGCGATGCGCGGTATTTTGCCCGACGAAATCCTGCGGCGCAAGAAAAGCCCCTACCCGAAAACGCATCATCCCGAATACTTCAGACTGGCGGCCGAAGGAGTAAAAAAAATCCGAGAGTCAAAAGATTCGCCTTTAACAGGTCTCCTTAACTGGCGGAATATCGAGAACATTATTGAAAATCCGGATTCCATAGCCGACCCGTGGTACGGCCAGCTTATGCGCGAGCCCCAGATACTCGCGTATCTTGTCCAGATAGACGCCTGGCTCCGCGAGTTTCGCCTTAATATAGTATAAAATTATTTACATTAATTGGTTTTGGGATTATTATTGGCTTGGAGGGATGTTTATGAAAATTTTAACCATATTGGGAAGCCCCAACAAAAACGGCAAAACGGCCCAGGCGCTGTCGCTGTTCGAAAAAAAGATGCAGCTTAAGGGAAACGAAATCGAGCGCGTAAACGTCTCCGAACTTAAAATTGCCGGCTGCACAGGCTGCTACGCCTGCTCGGAGAAAAAAGATGAGCCCGGCTGCGTACAGGACGACGACGCTTTGACCGTACTGCGCAAAATACTCTCGGCGGACGCTGTGGTTTACTCCTCTCCCGTCTACTGCTACGAGTTCACCGCTCAGCTCAAAACGCTCATCGACAGGCACCTCTGCCTTATAGATAAGCCCCTGCTGGACGGCAAAATGGTCGCCCTGCTTGTCACCTGCGCGGGAGACGAAGAAAACAACGCCGATCTGGTAAAGCAAATTTTCCGCAGGGATTTTGACGGTAAGAACGGCTTGATTCGCGCAAAAATTGTGGGTGAATACATACTCGCCGAAAGCGGCGCCCCGGATTTCGGCGAAAGAGCCGAAGAAACGGCCTCCAAAATGGCGTCGGAAATCTCCGCCTGAAATAATCTCAGTGCATAAAAAAAGCGCGCTGCAAAACTTTCGTTTTGCAGCGCGTCCTTTTTAATTTAGTTACCCGATTATGATCTCGCCTTCGGTTTCGCCCTCAAGTCCGGCGGCGTTCGCTTCGTCTACGTCCAGATGAACCCTGGTCGCGAACTTCTCGCTTACTCTCACGACTACCTCCGAAAAAGTCAGCGCGCGGCCGCCTCCGACCTTAATCGACACAAGCTGTTTGTCCTTTAGCCCGAGCTTCGCGGCGTCATCCGGCGTCACGTGCATGTGCCGTTTCGCGGCAATAACGCCTTCCCCGATCGTGACCTCGCCCTTCGGCCCGATAAGCTTGACGCCCGCCGAACCCTTTATATCCCCGCTTTCACGCACCGCGGCCTTGACGCCCAGCGTGCGCGCGTCCGTCAGAGTAATTTCAACCTGCGTCGCGCTGCGGATCGGCCCTAAAACAGAAACGCCCGGAAACGCGCCCTTGGGGCCTTCAACTCTTACCTTTTCCTCGCTGGCGAACTGTCCCGGCTGCGAAAGCATCTTTTTAACGGTCAGCTCGTAGCCCTTCCCGAAAAGAATGTCAAGATGCTCGCGCGTCAGGTGAAGATGCCTTGCCGAGGTCTCAATAATAACTTTATTCATGTAATAAGACTCCTTGCAGTCATTTTCTTTCGGTTTTACTTTAGCACTTTGCGACTTTATTCGCAACAAAAATTTATTTCGACATATCTTTACAAGGAGTATTATAAAGCTTATACTTAAAGTACTTTTTCAGGAGAATTACGTATGGTTAATGATTTTTCGCGCACTTTATCGTTCTTGCGTCAGGAAAAGAAAATAAGCCAGCGTCAGGCCGCCTCCGATCTTTCGGTATCGCAGGCTCTCCTTTCCCATTATGAAAACGGTGTAAGAGAGCCCGGCCTCAAGTTCGTCATAAACGCCGCTGCGTACTATGGCGTTTCCTGCGACTATCTCCTGGGGCGCACCATGTCGCGCGAAGGCGCCTCCGTCTCGGCCGAAGAGCTCCCGGATTTTTCCGCCGAAAAGGGCAATTTGCTGAAAGGCAATATATTCGCGGTTCTGCAAAAAAAGCTGGTCGCGAATTCCGTGGCCCTCGTTCTGGAGCTTGCCGGCAAAACCGACGATAAAGCGTTCATCTCGGACGTCTCCTGTTACATATCGATCGCGGTTTATAAAATGTTCCGCTATCTGTATCTTTCGGACCCGAAGCAGTTCTCAGTCTCCGAGGAATCCTTTTCCTCGCTGTGCGACGCCGAGGCCAAGCTCTGCGAAATGCGCATAAAATGCCGCCTTTCCGGCAAAAACCCCGACGGCTCGGCCTGCGAGCCCGTTTCGCTTCCCGCCGAGATGTCTCACGACTATCTGATCCGCGAATTCCCGCAGCTCGCGCAGTCGCTTTTCGCCCTGCTTCAGACGGTGTCGGATAAGGTTTCTGAGAAGCTCAAATAGTTGACAAATCCGCGGCCTTTTGTTATCATACATTTTGCGCGTTTTATATATTTATAATGCATAGGCTGGTGTAGCTCAGCAGGTAGAGCAGCTGATTTGTAATCAGCAGGTCGGGGGTTCGAATCCGTCCACCAGCTCCAATTTATAAAGATGATGAAAATATTCTAGCCCTCATGGTTTGATTATTTTCATCATCTTGTTTTTTATGGTATACTCAATTCAGATTATTTTAATCAGTGAAGGAAAACATGGATTATGATTACAATTTATGATTGGTTCGGCTATGAATTGCCGATAAATGAACGTTATCGGCTGATAAAAAGAGCGGGGTTTGACGGTGTTTTATTATGGTGGAGTAAATATTTAGATCGCAATGATTACCGCAGCGGGCCGCAAATTGTGCGTGAAGCGGGTCTTTCTATAGAAAACATCCACACGCCGTTCCAAGTTCAAGACAGCATCTGGCTTGATAATCTGGACGGTAAAGCCTCAATCGATTGCTATTTGCAATGTGTTGCAGATTGCGCCGAATTTGAGATTCCGACCATGGTGGTGCATCTGCCGGACGATGACAAACCGTATAACGCATTGGGGCTGGATAGAATCAAAAGAATTGCTGAAAAGGCAGAACAGCTTGACGTCAATGTCGCGCTGGAGAATTTACGAAATTTCACTAATTTGTCATATATGCTGGAGCAAGTAGATTCCCCGCGCATAGGATTCTGCTATGACTGCTGCCATCACTACCGTTATTATCCCAGCCTTGATTTGTTATCGATGTACGGTTCACGTTTGATGGCATTGCATTTACATGATTACAGCGGCAACTCCATACACCAATTGCCCTTTGATGGCACAATAGATTGGTCTGCGGCCATGAAAAAAATTGCGGTAACAAATTATTCAGGTGCGACTGCAATAGAGGCCATGAATTGGGATTATAAGGACCTGTCTGCGCATGATTTTTTAAATAAAGCATTTGAAAAAGCTAAAAAACTTGAAGCATTAAGAATTAATAAATAACAAAAATAAGTAAGACAATGGTAAGACAAGGGGACGGTTCCTGTGTCTTGCCTGAAAAATAATACAATAGAACTGTTCCTTGTCTTTCAAATAACTCTTTAGAATAATACTTTCTAGGCAAATAGAGGCTTGGTTTTAGCATTTATTTAATTTCATGCAAAATGGCAAAAGGGTGCTTAATCTCCATGGTGCGTTCCATTAAAATATTGAGCTTATTCAATTATAAGATGTAAATACTGCTCTTTGGTTGCCCGTAAACCCTTGATATTACTGGCTTTTCCGAATAAATTCTATAAGACCACTCGCGCCGGTGGACAGCGCCGCCCTTAATTCGCATTTCTCACGATGGGAAGCCGTTTTGCTTGCGCTCGCGCCGAGGCCTGTATCTAAATTGAGAAAATGACACAGAAAAGACATGCTTTCTGCTAAAGATATGTCTTTTTTTTATGTAAAAAAGTATGTTATTATGTATTCAAAAACTCGGATGAATTTATGTGTCAAAAAGCTTCGGGGGGTGTCATTATGACAAGAGAGTATTCTGTCCGAAACGGGGTTCTGCGTGTTCCTGTTTTTTTGAATAATGAGGAGAAAAGTCTTACGGTCTGCTCTCACGCCAAGGTCTTGTTTGAAATAACGGTCGGAAGTCCGAAAGGCTCCGAAAAGCCGGATCGCTTCGTTGACCTTCCGGTCTTCTGCGGCGAGGGAGAAAAGCTTGAAATTTCGGGAGACCTGCCGGAATCCTTTTTTGACCTTATCGGCACGGAAGGTGCGCTTTTGCCTGTTATGAACCTTTCCTCCCGTCCGAAAATCCATTTCACTCCGGAATTCGGATGGATGAACGACCCTAACGGGCTATTGTTCGCGGGCGGGGTGTTCCATATGTACTTTCAGCATAACCCCCTCGGTCTTGACTGGGGAAACATGAGCTGGGGCCACACCGTAAG
>JAUZPW010000157.1 GCA_030705725.1 Bacillota bacterium | reverse complement strand
TTTTTGAAAGCAAGCCGCCGGTGCAGGACTCCGCCGTTGCCAGCGTCAGCTTCCGATCCCGCAGCAGATTTACCGCCACCTCTTCGAGCGAGCTCACGTCGATTCCGTATACAACGTCGCCGAGTATGTCGCGCACTTTTTCGACGACCGGCCCGATCATTTCTCTCGCTTTTTCCTCTGTCTCAGCTTTTGCGGTGACCCGTGCGAGGCACTCTCCCTCTTTGGCGTAAGGCGCTATCGTCGGATTTGACATTGAGTTCATCATATCGTGAAGGCGCTCCTCCATGGCGGACTCCCCCAAGCCGAAAATCTTAACCGTCTGCGAAACGATCGTACCTCCGCTCAGCTTCATGAGATACGGAAACGCTTTTTCAAAAAACATCGGGCGGCATTCGCTCGGCGGTCCCGGCAGCATAACCACGTGCTTCCCGTCCTGCTCGAACGCGCAGCCGGGAGCGGTTCCCCAGTCGTTTTCAAGAACAAACGAGCCCTCGGGTATCATCGCCTGCTTTTTGTTGTTTTCCGTCATCGGCCTGCTAAAGCAGCGGAACATTTCCGTCATCCGGTCAAGGGACGGTTTGTGCATGTAGAGCTTCTTTGAAAACGCCTCCGCCAGCGTTTCCTTTGTCAAATCGTCGCAGGTCGGCCCGAGTCCGCCGGTCGTAATCAGAATATCGGCGCGACTCTTTGCGATCTCTACCGCTTTTTTGACGCGTTCGGGATTGTCTCCGACGACCGTATGATAATAGACGTTTATTCCAAGTATCGAAAGCCCTTCCGAAATCATCTGCGCGTCCGTGTTCGCTATATCGCCCAGAAGCAGCTCCGTTCCGACTGAAATTATCTCCGCGTTCATGTTTATAGGCCTTCTTTCCCGTTTATTTCGAATCTTTCCGTATTCTGCACCGCGTTTTCCACCAGAGCGCCTATATCGAGCCCTCGTTCGGCCTCCTCGGCCTGATACCTCTTGGGTCTTGTAAGGGGATGCTTCGGCGAAAACACCGTGCAGCAGTCCTCATACGGCAAAATAGAGGTTTCAAACGTCCCGATCCTGCGCGCTGCGGTGACAATCTCCTCTTTGTCCATCCCGATAACCGGCCTGAAAACCGGCATCGAACAGACGCTTCCGGTCACATCCATGGCTTCGATCGTCTGGCTCGCCACCTGACCGAGGCTTTCGCCCGTCACAAGGCACCGGCAGCCCTCGTCGGACGCGAGCCTTTCGGCAATCCGCATCATGAACCGCCGCATAACGAGCGTAAACAGATCCTCCGGGCAGTTTTTCCGGATTTCCTCCTGTATTTTGGTAAACGGCACGATCAGCATCCGCATGCGGCCCGTGTAAGCCGTCATGATTTTAGCCAGCTCCAGTACCTTTTCCTTAGCCCGCTCCGAGGTATAAGGGAAGCTCTCGAAATGGACGCAGGAAAGCTCCACCCCGCGTTTTGCGATCATATAGCCCGCGACGGGGCTGTCGATCCCTCCCGAAAGCAGAAGCGCCGCGCGCCCGTTTATTCCCACCGGCATGCCTCCCGCTCCCGGCGTGCTGTTCGCGTGCACAAAAGCGTATTCGTCCCGTATTTCGACCATAACGGTAAGCTCCGGCTTAAAAACGTCGACCTTAAGGTGCGGGTAGGCTTCGAGCAGATCACCGCCGATCTCCCTGCAAATTTCGGGAGATTTCATCGGGAATTTTTTATCCGACCTTCTCGCGTCGACCTTGAAGGTGTGCGTATTTTGAAGCGCTCCTTTTAAGTATTCCCTCGCCGCGGCGGATATTTCGGAATAGTCTTTATGGCAGACGGCGGCCCTCGAGACCGCGACGACGCCGAAAACCTTCAGCGAAAGCTCCATCGCCGTGTCCATGTCCGCTTCGTCGTTTAAGGGCTCGACATAAACGGTCGACTGTATCGAATAAATCCTGAAATTTCCGGCGGCCTTAAGGCGCCTTCCGAGATTCCCGATAAGCTTTTCCTCAAAGCGCGACCGGTTAAGACCCTTTAAGACAAGCTCGCCGCATTTTAAGAGCAGCATTTCCTTCAATTTAAAAGCCTCACCTTGTAAATAATTTTACGCCCTCAAAGAGCCCCGCGCGGAGCTCGTCAATATCCCTGAGCGTATTTTCCGGGCAAAAGCTCACGCGTATAGCGGAATCGATAAGCGCGGGGTCAAGCCTCATTGCCGCCAGCACATGGCTTCTGTGTCCGCGCGAACAGGCCGAGCCCGACGAAACATAAACTTCCCTCTGCTGCAAAACGCGCATTAAAACCTCGCTCCTCGCGCCGGGCAAAGAAAAATTCAGTATATGCGCCGAGGCGTCGTCGGGGCTGTTTATTATAAGCCCCGGTATCTCCTTTAGCTTTTCCCTCGCGTAGGCGTTTAACTCCCTGAGCGTCTTAAGGTCCCCGTGAAGCCTTTCCTGCCTAAAGCGGCAGGCCTCGCCTAAAGCCGCGATCGCGGGCAGGGCCTCCGTGCCGGACCTTAAGCCCTTTTCCTGCCCGCCTCCGTAAAGAATGGGCGGAATTCTGATTCCTTCCGCCGTATAGAGCGCCCCCGCGCCCTTCACGCCGCCGATCTTGTGGCCGCTGACCGAAATAAGATCTGCGCCCGAACTGACAAGCGGCTTTTCGGTTTTCATAAAGGCCTGCACCGCGTCAAGGTGCAAAAGGGCGGGGCTGCGCATGCTTTTAAGCCCTTCTCTGACTTCTTCAAAAGGCAAAACGGCCCCGGTCTCGTTGTTTATCGCCATCATCGTGACAAGGCAGGCATCCTCCGCGTTTTTTAAGATTTCGCCGGCATTCACGTTGCCTTTTTTGTCCGGCTTAACCAGAATTACCGTAAATCCCTGATTTTCCAGCGCCTTGAGCGTTTCAAGCGTCGCCGCGTGCTCGATTTCGGTGGATATTATTTTTCTTTTCTGCCTGCCGTATTTATGAGCGGCCCCGCTTATCGCCGTGTTTATCGATTCGGTTCCGCCTGAAGTAAACATGATTTCCCCGCCGCCCGCGCCTAGCGCCGATTTGACGCGTTCGCGCGCAAGGCTCAGTTCGTTCGCGGCTTCGAGCCCCAGCTTATGCATGGCGGAAGGATTTCCGAACCGCTCCGTCATAATCTCCGCCGCTTTTTTTGCGGCTGGCTCAATCGTTCGGGTTGTCGCCGCGTTGTCGAGGTAATGCAATATAATCGCCCCCGCTGTTATTATACATACCCCTGTGTCTTATAACAATATTTTTATTGTTTCCATACCGCCCGGATGCTATAATAGTAACGTTCTGCAGTATGAAAGGAAGGTCTTGAAAATATGCCAGGCAAAGTAATAATGGGTGCTCAATGGGGCGACGAGGGCAAAGGCAAATTCATCGATATATTCGCGAGCCGCGCGGACATGGTGATCCGTTCGCAGGGCGGCAACAACGCGGGGCATACGGTGGTTGTCGGAAGCGAGACATATAAGCTTCACGTCATTCCCTCCGGCATACTTTATAAGAACTGCGTCAATATAATCGGTCCCGGCGTCGTCGTCGACCCCGGCGTGGTGCTTGCGGAAATCGACGGCCTCAAAAACCGCGGGATAAGCACCGACCTGCTCTATATAGACCCGAGATGCCATGTTATAATGCCGTGGCATATTGCACTCGACGCGCTGTCCGAGAATTCACGCGGAAAAAGCGACATCGGCACGACCAAAAAGGGCATAGGCCCCTGCTACATGGATAAGGCCGAACGCTCGGGCATACGCATGCACGATTTTATAAACCCCGAAAAGCTTAAAAAAGCGGTATTCGAGGCGGGAGCCAGGAAAAACGAAATAATAACGCTTTTGTACCGTGAAAAGCCGCTCGACTTAAACGAAATATATGAGACAAGCCTGGCGCTGGCCGATAAGCTCCGCCCATACGTCAGAGACACCTCGATTCTGTCCTTTGACGCCGTTAAATCCGGTAAAAACGTATTGTTCGAGGGCGCGCAGGGAACGCTTCTCGACCTTGATATGGGCACCTATCCGTTCGTCACCTCGTCGCATCCCGTCACAGGCGGCGCCTGCATCGGCTCCGGCGTCGGCCCAACTGCGATAAACGAATGCCTGGGCGTCGCCAAGGCGTATACGACGCGCGTGGGCAAAGGGCCGTTCCCGACCGAGCTTTTCGACGAAACAGGCGACGCGATCCGCGAACGCGGCTTTGAATACGGCACAACCACCGGCCGCCCGCGCAGATGCGGATGGTTCGATTCGGTAATCGTGCGCTATTCGGTCAGAGTAAACGGTTTGACCGAGCTTATACTGAATAAAATAGATCCTCTCTCGGGCCTCAAGAGCTTAAAAATCTGCACCGCTTACAAAATAAACGGCAAAACGGTATACGAATTCCCCGCGGATTTTACCGAGCTTGAGGGCTGCGAGCCGGTTTATGAGGAGTTTCCGGGCTTCAGCGGCGATATTTCTTCCGTCCGCGCATACTCCGACCTGCCCCGCGAGGTAAAATCCTATGTCGAGGCGGTAGAAGACCTCTGCCGCTGCCCTGTCCGGATGATCGGCGTCGGCCCGTCCCGCGACAGCGTGGTCTACAGGTAAAATTGTTAATAAATATAAGCTTAAAGCGCGCAAGGCGAATGCCGAGCGCGCTTTAAGTTTTAATCTGCCTAGATTTTTCTCCGTTCGAACCCGTCGCCGTAAATCTCATGTGCCGCGACTATAATGACGAAAGCTTCGGGGTC
>JAUZPW010000156.1 GCA_030705725.1 Bacillota bacterium | reverse complement strand
GGATGTCAACGGCCCTAAAAAAAAATTGAAGAACGGAAAAGCGCGCGGAATAAAAGGATGCCGCGCGAACCGGTTCGCGCGGCATCCTTTTATTCCGCGCGCTTTTCCGTTCTTCAATTTTTTTTTAGGGCCGTTGACATCCGCCAATTTCAGTGTTATATTGTGCATATAGGTTATATACAATATAAGAGGTGGCCCTATGGATATAATAATCAGCAATAAATCCGGCAAGCCGATTTACGAGCAGATCACGCAGCAGATCAAGAGCCAGATCATGAGCGGCGCTTTGAAAGAATGCGAGGCGCTGCCGTCGATGCGGCTGCTCGCGAAAGAGCTGCGGATAAGCGTAATTACGACGAAGCGCGCATACGACGATCTTGAGCGTGACGGCTTTATCGAGTCGGTCACGGGAAAAGGGAGCTTTGTCGCGAAGAAAAATCTTGATTTTGTAAAGGAAGAGTGCTTCCGCAGGCTCGAGGAAACGCTGCAAAGCGCGGTTAATATAGCAAAAAGCTGCGGAATAACGCTGAGCGAAACGATAGAAACTCTGACAGTATTATACAAGGAGGCATAAAAATTGAAAGAAGACGCGCTTAAGATAACTGATCTCACAAAAAACTACAAAAGCTTTAAGCTCGACAATGTCAGCTTTACTCTGCCTAAGGGCTCTATAATGGGTCTCATCGGGGAAAACGGAGCCGGCAAAAGCACTACGTTAAAACTTATACTTAACCTTATTAAAAAAGATTCCGGCAAGGTCGCCGTATTCGGTCTCGATAACATAGAGAACGAGAAGAAAATAAAAAAACAAATCGGGGTCGTTCTCGACGAAAGCTCATTTCACTATACGCTGACGCCCCTCCAGATTTCTGCGGTTATGAAGAACATATTCGCCGACTGGGACGAGAGCCTGTACGCCTCGTATCTCGCAAAATTCAAGCTCCCGGAAAAAAAGATCATCAAGGAGCTGTCCCGCGGCATGAAGGTAAAGCTCTCGATCGCCGTTGCGCTTTCCCACCGCCCGAAGCTGCTCATTCTCGACGAGGCGACAAGCGGGCTCGACCCTGTTGTCAGAAACGAAATACTCGACATGCTTCTGGAATTTATTCAAAGCGAGGAAAATTCAGTCCTGCTGTCGTCGCATATAACGGGGGACCTAGAAAAAATCTGCGATTATATAACCTTCATCCGCAACGGAAAAATAGTCGTGTCGGAAGCGAAGGACCTGCTTTTGGAGCAGTATGGGATATTGAAATGCGCGTCCGGCGACCTTTCCGCAATAAAACCCGAGGATTATGCCGGTTACCGGAAGAGCCGGTTCGGCTGCGAAGTATTGATGTGCAACAAAGCGAGGGCGAAAACAAATTATCCCGATTTTGTCGTGGATGATGCCGGGCTTGAGGATATAATGCTTTTTTACGCCAGGGAGGAAAATATATGAAAGGCCTTTTGCTCAAGGATTTTTTCCTGTTTATTAAGAATATTAAGTTTTATGTGTTCGCTCTCGGCTTCTTTTTTGTGCTTTCCTTTCTTTATAACGACTCCGGCTTTATTTCGGGAATGGTTGTCCTCTATTTCACGCTTTTTGCGGTTTCCTCGTTTTCATACGACGACCTCGCGGGCTTTGACATCTATGCCCGCAGCCTCCCCGTAACAAGAAAAGAAATAGTCGCCTCAAAATATCTTCTGGGGCTGATTCTCTCTTTTTCAGGCGGCGTGTTATCAATCGTTTTTGGGCTTATATTCAACGTTTTGAAAGGAAAATCCGGCATCCTGAAGCAGCTTTTGGTATCTTACACGGTTATTTGCATCGGTCTGTTTTTTCTTTGCCTTATTCTGCCGCTTATATATAAATTCGGGACTGAAAAAAGCCGTTACCTTATGTTCATCATCTTTCTGATTCCGACCCTGCTTTTTGTGGGGCTTTCAAAAATGAACGCCGGCCATTCGCTTGCTGAAATTCTGCCGCTCCTCCTGAAGCTCTCTCCCGCCATACTTGTCGTTTTTCTTGTTCTTTCCTTTCTTGCTTCCTGTAACATATACGAACGCAAAGAATAAAAATAAAGCGTATCGCAAGACATTAAACGCCGGCGATACGCCCTTTTTTTAAGGTATTAAAAAGCACTTACTCTTCCTTTTCAAGTCCCTCAAGCTCCGCAAGCCAAAGCGAAGCCGAGGCGTCGCTCGGCATACGCCAGTCGCCCCTTGGCGACAGGGAGACCGAGCCCACCTTCACCCCGTCGGGCAGGCACGAGCGTTTGAATTGCTGCGAGAAAAAGCGGCGGTAAAAAACCTTAAGCCAGCGCAGGATTTCGTTCTTGTCAAAAACGCCGCCGAAAGCGATGCACGCGAGGAAATAAACTTTTTTGGGTGAAAACCCGTTTCTCATCATATGGAACAGAAAGAAATCGTGCAGCTCATAATTGCCGACAAGCTCCTCGGTGCGCTGCGCGATTTCGCCGTTTTCATCCGGCGGCAGAAGCTCCGGACTGACCGGGGTCTCGAGAATGTCGCGCAGCGTTTCTCCGGTCTTTCCGCTTGCCATTTCTTCGGCAAAATACCCGATAAGGTATCTCACGAGCGTTTTCGGAACGCTTGAGTTGACCGCGTACATCGACATATGGTCGCCGTTATAGGTAGCCCACCCAAGCGCCAGTTCGGAAAGATCGCCTGTGCCGACGACAAGCGCGCCCTCTTTGTTGGCGACGTCCATCAGTATCTGCGTTCTTTCGCGCGCCTGAACGTTTTCATATGTCACGTCCAGTAAATCCGGGTTATGCCCTATATCCCTGAAGTGAAGCATGCAGGCGTCCTTGATCGGTATCTCCCTCGCGGCGACCCCGAGCTCTCCCATAAGCGTCAGGCTGTTGCGGTAGGTTCGCCCCGTCGTGCCGAAGCCCGGCATCGTAATGCCGATAACGTTCTCCGCCGGCAGTCCCAGGGATTTAACGGCCTGCACGGCAACAAGAAGCGCGAGCGTCGAATCAAGCCCGCCCGAAATTCCGACGACGGCTTTTTTAATGTCGGTTTTTTTCATGCGCTGCGCAAGCCCTTTATGCTGAAGCGTCAGTATCTCGCGGCACCTAAGCTCGCGCTCGGCCTTAATACCGGGCACGAACGGGCGCGGGTCGACGCTTCTTAAAAGCTCGCCGCATTCCCTTCGCTCAGTTGAAAAGGCAACGGTGCGGTACGGTTTGGATTCCGGGCAAGCCATAAAGCTGTTAAACTTCCTGCGGTCGTTTTGCAGCTTTTCAATGTCTATATCCGTAATCCCGAGGCCGGAGCCTTCGGGAAAACGAAGTTCCGAGATGACCGCGCCGTTTTCCGCTATAATTGCGTGACCGCCGAAAACGACGTCCGTCGTGGACTCCCCTTCGCCGCTGGACGCGTAGAGATACCCCGCGTAGCACCTCGCGGACTGCTGCTTTACAAGCTCCCGGCGGTATTCGTATTTTCCGACAAGCTCGTTGCTCGCCGAAAGATTTAATAACAGGTTCGCTCCGTTCAGCGCGTGCAGCGAGCTCGGCGGGATCGGCACCCAAAGGTCTTCGCACAGCTCCGCGCCGATACGCAAAGGCGAGTTTAAGTCCTCGAATATAATGTTTTCCCCGAACGGCGCGTTTTGCCCGCAAAGAGTAACGCTGTCGCTCGTCCTTGTGCTGGATGAGGCAAACCAGCGCTTCTCGTAAAACTCGTTGTAATTAGGTATATATGTTTTCGGTACAACGCCAAGGATACGCCCTTTGTATATTAGCGCGCAGCAGTTAAAAAGCTGATTATCCGCCTGAACCGGAAGCCCGATTGCCGCGAGAATCGGGATTTCGCTTGTTTTCATTAGAATAAACGACAAGGCCCGCTCGGCAGCACACAGCAAAACGGTCTGGTGGAACAGATCGGCGCAGGTATAGCCGGTCAAAGACAGCTCCGGGAACAAAACAATGTGAGCCTGCCGGGAAGCAGCCTCTCCGATAAGTCTCAGAATTTCCGTTTTGTTTTTCTCGGTGTTTCCCACCGACACCTGCGGCACCGCGACGGCCGCCCTTATATATCCGTAACCCAATAAATCAGGCATAAAATAATCCCCCCTGCATGCATCTTATAATAGCATGAAAAGGCCGGGATGTAAATAAAAGGAGCCGTCCCAAGGCTCTCTGCCTAGTTCTGATACCGGATTTTCGACAGTACGTTTACAACCTCTTCGTCAAACTGTGTTCCCGCGTTTTTAATAAGCTCGCTTAAAGCGCCCTCGTGCGAAATGGAACCCCTGTAAGGCCTGTCGCTTATCATTGCGTCATAGGCGTCCGCCACGCTTAGGATCCTTGTAAGCATCGGAATCTGGCTGCCCGAAAGTCCTCGCGGGTACCCCGAACCGTCAAGCCGCTCGTGATGCATAAGAATGTGCTCCGCAAGCTCCGACAGCTCGTCGGTGGATTTAAGTATCCTGTGTCCGATCTCAGGATGCCTCATAATTTCCTCCCGCTCCATTTTTGAAAGAGCGGATGTTTTGTTCAGAATATCTTCGCTTAAGGCAATTTTGCCTATATCGTGCACAAGCCCGATTACCTTGAGCTTGTTAAGTTCAGTTTCCGAAAGTCCCATTTCTCTGCCTATTCTGCAGCAAAGCTCGCTTACTCTTCGAGAATGTTGTTCCTCCCGCGGGTTTTTCTCAAAAAGCGTGCTTAATATGGTGTCGATCGCCTTGCCCCTCATGCTGGGAGTCTCG
>JAUZPW010000155.1 GCA_030705725.1 Bacillota bacterium | reverse complement strand
TGCGACTTTGACATCAGCAAGAGACGGGTGTATTCCAGCAAAGGCTCGGACCTTAAACCTTTCTCGGCAAGGAGGTTTAATATGTATTTTCCCCGCAAGACATTATACCGGAGTATTCCCAGGCCGCTATCGCCCTCGTCAACGTTATTTACCGCCGTTATCGCATTTGTTTCCCTGAAGCTTATGTTAATATCCTTGTCTCTGTCCAGCCCGTTCACAAACGAAGCAAAAGCGTGAGTTATATAGCTAGCTCTGGGAACGGAGATGCTGAAACTCTGCGTGTTCCGTTTCTCAGGTCTGTAGAGGGCCTCCATTTCGTCGATCTGGTCAAGAATATTTTTAGCATAGCTTAAAAACTCTTCTCCCTTTTTTGTCGGAACGATGCCCTTTGATGTGCGTTTGAAAATATTCATTCCGAGCGTCTTTTCAAGCTCACTTATTGCCTTGCTCAAATTCGGCTGGCTCATATAGAGCTTTTCTGCGGCCTGTGTGATAGAACCGCATTTTTTAACCTCTAAAGCATATTTTAAGTGCAGAATATTCATACTTCGCCCTCCGGCACGTCTCCGCTAATCATTTTTTCTTTTAAGTGCTTTGATAAAACCGCAAGAGAAACCGCCATGTTTTCGTTTCTTACAAGAATGTGATCCGGAACAGTAAGATGAACGGGCGCAAAATTCCAGACAGCCAATATCCCGCTTTTTACAAGCTTATCGCACACGCCCTGGGCACAGGAGTCCTGAACTGTTATTATTCCGATGTGCACTTTTAAACGAGGGCACAGATCAAAAAGACTGTCCGCAGGGAAAACCCGCTTGCCGCTTATTTCGGTGCCGATAATTCCCTCGTCGGTGTCAAACGCCGCGATAATCCGCATTCCGTATGTTTCAAAACCTTTATACGTCAAAAGCGCTCTGCCCAGCTGGCCGGCGCCGACAAGTACAGCGTCGTTTACGTTATCATAGCCGAGGCAGTGCTCGAGGCTATTAAGAAGCTCGCCGATGTCAAATCCCATTTTCGGCTTTCCGCCTATTTGACTTACTGCGGCGAGATCCTTTCGAACCTGGACTTCGTTTAGGTTCAGTTCTTTTGCTATTGCGGGTGAAGAAATATTCCGTATGCCGCTGTTCTGAAGCCCTTTTATAAAATTATAATAATTCGGCAGCCGCATCAAGGTCTGCTTTGGTATAGTATCCATGATTTCACCCTCCAATCAATATTTTTTTACTGATAAAATAATACTGATTTATCGTTATTAAGTCAAGAAAAATAAAAAGGCGCCGTAGCAAAACGAAACGAAAAATTGCTGCAGCAGATAAACTGCGCCCTCGCGCTTTTCTTTCAGCAAGGGTCAAAACGTTTTTTTAGCTTCCACTTTACCTATATTTGTATTATCATTAATTAAGAGTTTACAGGCAAAGGAGTTTTTATATGACGGAACATGAGAAGAACGTTCTTTCCTATGTTGATAAGGATGAAATAATCTCATTTATGCAGGAGTTAATCAGGGCCAGAAGCGATTATCCTCCCGGAGATACCCGGAAAGCGGCGCAGGTGTGCGCCGACAAACTACGCCAGTATGGAGTCGATACTCAGGTGATCGCGCCCCCGCCGTCGGTTAAATCAGCGAAAAACGACGGCGTTGATAATAGCACGATGCCGAGCGTAATCGGCACAATCAAGGGCGGCGACGGGCCTTGCCTCCTGCTGAACGCCCATATCGACACCGTTTCCGCCGGAGAGCTGTCCGAATGGGAATGCGACCCGTACGCAGCAGAGATCAAAAACGGCTGTATATACGGGAGAGGCGCAGGCGACGATAAAGGCTCGGTGCTGGCACAGGTTATGGCGGCAACAATCATAAAAAGAGCAAACGTTCGGTTAAAAGGAACCCTTATTGTAAATCCTGTCGCTGACGAAGAGGCAAACAGCGCGCGCGGAGCCAAGTGGCTGCGCGACGCAAATATTCTAAAACCCGATATGGCTATAATCGGAGAACAGACAAACAACACGGTTGCATGCGCGGAACGCGCGGTGCTCTTTGTCGTGGTAACAATAAAAGGGAAGGCGGCTCACGGCGCAATGCCGTGGGAGGGCAACAACGCTACCGTTCATATGTGCGAATTTGTTAACCTTGTAAATCAAGAGCTCCTGCCGGAGGTTCAGAAGATCAAACACCGTTTTTTGCCTCCGACCACACTTTCAACAACAAAAATACGCGGCGGCATCCAGACCAACATAATCCCCGAGACTTGCACGCTCGATATAGACTGCAGATTATCGCCGGGCGTCACCGAAGATTATGTGCTGAACCGTTTCAGCGAATTGCTGCGAAGGCTGTCCGAGAAGGGGCCTGCCTTCGAATGGAAAATCGACGTAACCAATTCGGAAGGCGGCATAGCTACCGATACCGACCCGGAAGCGCCGCTTATCAAAGAGCTTTCCGGCGCGTTAAACGAGGTATCCGGAAAAGAAATACCTTTGACCGGCTATAAACAGGCGAGCGACGGGCGTATTTTCGCGAAGCTCGGAATTCCCATAGCCATATTCGGGCCCGGCGACCCGAGCCTCGGGCACTCTCCGAATGAATGCGTTCCGATCGAGCAGCTCGTTGAAGCCGTAAAGACATTAACACTTTCGGTAATGCGCTTATTGGGGTAAAAATACGAATATCAGTTAAAAAAGCTCTGTAGTTAAGCTACAGGGCTTTTTCATTAACGGGCGATATTCTGATTTTATCGGATATTTGAAACGCAATCGATTCAAGCTTTTTAAGCCGGTCTCTTGAATCTTTATAACTGCTTCCGAACGCTGACAGATATACTTTTATTTTTGGTTCCGTTCCGGACGGTCTCAGCACCAGCCAGCTGCCGTCGCCGAATACGAATTTTAAGACGTTTGATTTCGGGAGCTGAAGCGGTTCGGTTTTGCCGTCTTTGCAAAAAAAACGGACGGAACGCTCGTAATCTTCAAAAACAGCCAAATCCGTATCTTCAAGCTTGTTTTGATAGCCGCTCCGCATTCCGGAGATTATTCGGTTGATTTCATCGCGGCCATCTTTGCCATCCATTGTGGCGGTTATAAGTTTTTCCGCAAAAAAGCCGTATTTGCCGAAAAGACTGATTAAAGCCTGATATAGGGTTATGCCGTTTCTCTTATAGTAAAGAGTCATCTCCGCAATCAAAACCGCGGCGATAACGGCGTCCTTGTCTCGGACAAAATTGCCCGCAAGGTATCCGCAGCTTTCCTCATAGCCGAAAAGGAAGCTGTGCTGATGACTTAAATCCCACTGTTCAGCTAATTCGCCTATATACTTAAACCCGGTGAGAACCTCTCTAACGTCGACTCCGTAAAAATCGCAGATGCGCTTTCCCAAATCTGAGGTGACGATGGTTTTGACGGCAACGGGTTTTTCAGGCATCAAGCCCAGCTCGTTTTTCGAACGGATGATATAGTCGCAGAGAAGCGCGCCCACCTGGTTGCCTGTTAAAACGTGAAATTCCCCGTCGTCATGCCTGACAAGCACTCCGATACGGTCGCAATCGGGGTCGGTGGCGAATACAAGGTCGGGGGCCTCCGCTTTCGCCATTTCGGCAGCCAGGCTGAAAACAGAGGGATCCTCGGGATTGGGATTAATCACAGTGGGGAAAGAGCCGTCCGGCATTTCCTGCTTTTTTACAACCTGCACTTTGGAGAATCCCAGCTCTGCCAGTACCCGGCGCACAGGGATGTTGCCGGCGCCGTGCAGAGGAGAGTAAATGATTTTAAGATTATCCGCGTAATTCTTCACCAGCTCTTTACGAATGACAAGATCTTTTACTTTTGAGTAGTACGGCGAGTATACATCCTCCCCGATAAAAAGCAGCAGCCCCGCAGAAAAAGCCTCATTGAAGGGCATCGTTTTTACTCCGGCGAAAATATCGCACTCGTTTATGAGCTTTTGTATTTCAGACGCATCCCGGTCGGTTATCTGCCCGCCGTCCGCGCCGTAGACCTTGTAACCGTTATACTCCTTCGGATTATGGGACGCGGTGATAACAACCCCGGCGTCGGCTTTTTTATACCTTACTGCGAAGGAAAGCATGGGCGTCGGCCGCACCGAATCGAAAAGATATACCGTTATACCGTTGGCGCATAAGACCTGCGCCGCCCGCTCCGCGAATTCACGCGACATATTTCGGGTATCGTACGCAATGCATACGCTGGGGTGCCCGGAATTTTTCAACAGATATTCCGCCAAGCCCTGGGTTGCTTTGCCGACCGTAAACAGATTCATACGGTTAGTGCCCGCTCCCAGCTTTCCGCGAAGGCCGCCCGTTCCGAATTCCAAATCGCGGTAAAATCTGTCGTTTATTTCAGGCTGATTTTCACTAATATTTTCAAGCTCACGCTTAAGCCACGGGAAGCCTTGCGCATTGTAAACCCATTTTTCATATTCCCGCTTGATATTCATGTTCGTTCTCCCTCCGGAATATTATGTAATATTCTTGATTTATGAGGGTGAACAAAATGGCTATCCTTAAACTGCTGCCGTTTTGCAAGAACTATCTCTGGGGCGGCACAAAATTAAAAACGTTATTTCATAAATCCTATGAGGGAGAAGTTCTCGCGGAAACCTGGGAGCTGTCATGCAACAAGGACGGCGAAAGCACAATATCCGGCGGGCCCTTTGACGGCATGACCCTGTCAGGCTTTATCGAAAAGCAGGGGAAACAGATACTCGG
>JAUZPW010000154.1 GCA_030705725.1 Bacillota bacterium | reverse complement strand
GTCCGAATTTTTACTCGGCGGAAGAAATATTGGAGCATGGATGTCGGCTTTTGCCTACGGCACCACATATTTTTCCGCCGTTATTTTTATCGGCTACGCCGGTAAAACGGGCTGGCAGATCGGAATCGGCGGCATCTGGATAGGAATCGGAAACGCGCTTTTAGGAAGTCTGCTGGCGTGGAAATTATTGGCCAAACGCACTCGCAGCATGACTCACAGGTTAAACGCCTCGACCATGCCGGAATTTTTTCAGGCAAGATACCTTTCAAGAAACATGAAAATTCTTGCAGCTCTAATCATTTTTGTTTTTCTGCTGCCATACAGCGCTTCGGTGTATATGGGGCTCGGATATTTGTTCAGCGCGGTTTTCCCGCACGTTTCATATATCTACTGCATGCTTTTTATAGCCGTATTAACGGCGGCTTATCTCATTACGGGAGGTTACGTGGCGACCGCGCTCACCGACTTTATCCAGGGAATTATTATGATTGCAGGCGTAATACTCATGGTTGCCTGCATAGTTACGAATCCCGCGGTCGGAGGCCTGTCGGCAGGCTTCGAGAAACTCAGGGCGCTTGAAGGCGGCACCGGTCTGGTAAACCTTTTCGGAGGGAAAAACTGGTTTTCGCTTGTTTCAATGATAATGCTGACAAGCTTCGGGGCGTGGGGGCTGCCGCAGATGGTGCACAAGTTTTACGCTATCCGCGATGAAAAATCAATTAATAAGGCTATGGTTATTTCCACCGCGTTCGCCGCGATTATCGGTATAGGCGCTTATTTCGTCGGTACGTTCGGCAGGCTTTTTCTTAATAACACCCTGCCTAAGGAAGGGTACGACAAGATTGTACCCGATATGTTGGTTGCGGCGTTTTCAAAGGGAATTTTATCAAACGTGCTTTTAAGTGTTATTCTGATTTTGGTTTTGTCGGCGTCGATGTCCACGCTCGCCGCGCTCGTTCTTACTTCGAGCTCAGCCATCTCGGTTGATCTTTTAGGCGAGCTCAAGTACGATGTGGATAAAAAGAAGCAAATGGTTTTAATGCGCTTTTTATGCCTTATATTTATTGCGCTCTCTTTCCTTTTCGCAAGCTTTAAAGTTTCATTTATAATAGCGCTTATGTCCTTTTCCTGGGGAACCGTCGCGGGCTGCTTCATCGGGCCGTATATCTGGGGGCTCTACTGGAAGGGAACGACCAAAGCGGGAGCGTGGGCCGGGATGGCGGCGGGTTTTCTGACCGTTTCAGCTCTTGTGGCTGTTTCCACCGCAGCAAAGGGATTTGCTTACGCAACATCCAAATCGCCTCTGTTCGGAACGGCAGCCATGCTGGTTTCGGTAACCGTCGTACCTTTAGTAAGCTTGCTTACGAAAAAGTACGACAAGAAACATCTGGATTTTGTATTCGGTGAAAAAACGGGCGAGGCTAAGGCCGGCGCTAAAATAAAAGCATCCTGACGGTTAACCTAAATACTATAAGCATTATAAAAATCGTCTCGGGATAAAACCCGAGACGATTATAAAAAGAAGGCATCAGCCTTAGTATAGAATACGTTCAATCAGATAGAAAATAGGCGGTGTATTATTTGAAAAAGAAACTAATGCTTGGCAACGAGGCTGTGGCACAAGGGCTTTTTGAAGCCGGCTGCAGATTTATTTCGAGTTACCCCGGAACTCCAAGCACGGAGATAACGGAATGCGCAGCTAGGTTCAGCGAGATAACGGTGGAATGGGCGCCTAACGAGAAAGTCGCTGCGGAATCCTCGTTTGGGGCTTCGGTTGCGGGAGCGCGGTCTTTTTCCGCTATGAAGCACGTCGGACTTAACGTCGCGGCGGACCTGCTTTATTCCGCGGCTTATACGGGCGTAAACGGAGGCTTTGTAATCGCGGTGGCCGACGATATGGGAATGCATTCTTCCCAGAATGAACAGGACAGCAGGCACCACGCGATAGCGTCGAAGGTGCCGATGCTCGAGCCATCCGACTCGCAGGAGTGCCTGGACTACGTTAAACGTGCATATGAAATCTCCGAGGAATTCGATACGATCGTCCTTCTGCGCCTTTCGACGCGGGTTTCGCATTCGCAGAGCTTCGTTGAGACGGGCGAGAGAAATGAGATACCGCTTAGGCGTTATGAAAAGAATACGGGAAAGTATGTAATGATGCCCGGAAACGCAAAAAAAAGGCATACTGTCGTGGAGGACAGGCAAAAAAGGCTTGCGGAGCTCGCAAATTCCGATCCGCTTAACAAAATAATAAAAGGTTCGCCTAAAATAGGAGTTATCGCGTCGGGCATAGCGTATCAGTATGCCAGGGAGGCGCTCGGAGAAAACGCGTCGTACTTGAAGCTCGGCATGATAAACCCGATGCCCGACGGGCTTATTCTTGATTTTTCAAAAACAGTCGATAAGCTTTACATAATCGAAGAGCTTGACGATATATTTGAAACCCACGTCAGAAAGCTCGGCGTCAAGGTAGCGGGAGGAAAAGAGCTGTTTTCGATGGAAGGCGAGTATACCCCGCTTAAAATAAGAGAAAAAATACTCGGCGGGGTTTCGGCGGAAGTTCGGGAGGAAGCCGCAGCACCCGTGCGCCCGCCGGTGCTTTGCCCTGGGTGCCCTCACAGAGGTATTTTTTACGTGCTTTCAAAAATGGGCCTTACGGTCTCGGGAGACATCGGCTGCTATACTTTGGGCTCGATGCCGCCGCTTTCCGCGATGGATCTTACAATCGATATGGGCGCGTCCATCGGGGCGCTGCACGGGATTAACAAGGTTCGGGGAGAAGAGTTCTCGAAAAAAAGCGTCGCGGTTATTGGAGACTCCACATTCCTGCATTCGGGAATCACAGGACTCCTTAACATCGTTTACAACCAGAGCAGCTCAACGGTGTTGATTCTCGACAATTCGATAACCGGAATGACCGGACACCAGGATAATCCGGCCACAGGCAAAAACGCTAAGGGAGAATATGCCCCGGCCGTCGATCTTGAGGCGCTTTGCCGAGCAATCGGCGTAGACAAAGTGCGCGTCGTCGACCCGTTCGACTTAAAGGGCGCAGAGACCGTCATTCGCGAAGAGCTTGCGGAAGAGGCTCCGTCGGCCGTTATTGTTAGGCGTCCCTGCGCGCTGTTAAAAACGCAGGTGATAAAAAAGCCTTACGCCGTTTCAAAGGCATGCAAAAAGTGCAGAATGTGCATGAAAATCGGCTGCCCGGCTATAAGCGTTTCAGAAAACGGCGTTATAATAGACGCGGCCCTCTGCAACGGATGCGGGCTCTGCTCGAAGCTTTGCGCCTCCGGGTGCATATCTCAAAAAGAGGATTAGGCGGGAAATCACACCGATATATAACGGCGCGCCGCTCGCCGACAAGCGGCAACCGCGGCACAACATTAACCTCTGTTCGGTTACGGGGTTTGATGATTAACTTGTGCGCGCAGCAAATGGAGGTTAATATGGCTATGAAAGATATTCTGGTCGTTGGTGTCGGCGGACAGGGAACGCTTCTTGCAAGCCGCATTTTAGGCGCGCTTTTCGCCGGACGCGGATATGACGTTAAACTCAGCGAGGTGCACGGCATGGCACAGCGCGGCGGAAGCGTCGTGACATATGTAAGGGCGGGAGAAACGGTTGCGTCTCCCCTTGTCTCTAAGGGAGAGGCCGATCTTGTCATCGCGTTCGAGGAGCTTGAAGGCTTGAGGTGGGCCCCTGTTCTTAAAAAGGACGGCGTTTTGATAGTAAACACTCAACAGATCGCCCCGATGCCGGTTATTACGGGAGCGCAGAAGTACCCCGAAAACATAATAGAGTCGCTTAAGGAAAACGGGGTCAGGGTTGTCGCGTTCAACGCGCTGGAGGCCGCCAACAAGGCCGGAAGCGTCAAAGCGGTCAATACGGCAATTCTCGGCGTCTCTTCAAAATATCTTGATTTTACGGATGCTGAATGGGATAATGCTTTTGAAAGCACAATCAAACCCAAATTCTTGGAATTAAACCGCAACGCTTTTCTTCTGGGCAGGGAGATGTCCGTCCGGAACGAAGCCTGAAGGAAAGGTCTTATATGTTTAATAAAGAAATTGAAACGCTGCCGCGTGAAAAAATGGCCGCGCTGCAAAGTAAAAGGCTAATTGCGACTGTAAAAAGAGTTTATGAAAACGTTCCGTTTTATAAAAAAAGCTTTGACGAAAAGGGGCTGCGCCCCGAAGACATAAAAAGCGTTGAGGACTTGAAAAAGCTTCCTTTTACCCTTAAGCAGGATTTAAGGGATAATTATCCCTATGGGCTTTTTGCCTGCCCCATGGAGGACATCGTCCGCATCCACGCGTCGTCCGGAACTACGGGAAAACAAACGGTCGTCGGATATACGGCGAACGATATAAGCATGTGGGCCGAGTCAATGGCGAGGGCTTTAGCCGGAGCGGGCGGGACCAGCAGGGATGTTATTCATATTTCATACGGCTACGGCCTGTTTACGGGCGGGCTCGGCGCGCATTACGGCGCGGAGCGGCTGGGCGCGGCCACGGTTCCGGTCTCGACCGGCAATACTAAAAGACAGATACAGATCATGCAGGATTTCGGCTCCACGCTTTTATGCTGTACCCCGTCTTATGCCTTATACCTTGCGGAAGCGATCGAGGAAGCGGGGATCGACCCCAAAAAACTGAGTCTCCGCAGCGGCTTATTTGGAGCTGAGCCCTGGACGGAAAACATGCGAGCCGAAATTGAAAGACGACTCGACATTAAAGCACACGATGTTTACGGATTGTCTGAGATAATAGGCCCGGGG
>JAUZPW010000153.1 GCA_030705725.1 Bacillota bacterium | reverse complement strand
CGACGGCACGCTTTATAAGGTTCTTTGCGAAAGCAAGAAAGTCGGCGTTACCGTATTTGTACATGCCGAGAACGGAGAGCTTATCGACCGTTTTCAAAGGGACTGCGTCAACAAGGGACAGATCGAGCCGAAATATCACGCCGTATCGCGCCCGACTTTTGTCGAGGGCGAAGGAACGCACAGAGCGATTTATCTGGCCGGAAAAGCCGGCGCACCGCTCTATGTGGCACATGTTACCTGCCAGGACGCCGTAGACGAGATAGTTAAGGCCAGAACCCAAAATCAGAGGGTAATGGGCGAGACCTGCACGCACTACCTTACAACCACGAAAGACGTGCTTTCAAACGAGGATTTTCTTGAAGCCTCCAAATACGTTTGTTCACCGGCGCTGCGCGATCAGTGCGAGCTCGACAACCTGTGGAAGGCATTAAACGACGGAGTATTGAACGCGATTGTTTCGGATCATTGCGGCATTGGCCTTGATCTGAAGAAACAGGGGCTCCAAAACTTCATGCTTATTCCGAACGGCGCTCCCGGGGCTGCCGACAGGATACATATGATCTGGAGCACCGGCGTCGCGACGGGAAAAATCAGCAAGCAGCTGTTTGTTCAGACTATCGCGACAAACCCCGCGAAAATCAACGGCCTTTATCCTAAAAAGGGCGATATTGTCATCGGAGCCGATGCCGACATCGTTATATACGACCCTGAATACCGCGGCGTCATAAAGCTGGAGGACAATCCGAACGGCATAGATTTTAACGTTTACGAGGGCAAGCCTATGATCGGCCGCGTCGAGACCGTTTTGCTGCGCGGAAACGTCGTCGTTAAAGACGCTAAGTTTGTCGGAAAGCAAGGCCAGGGCAAGTTTATTCCCGCTAAATGTTACGCCGCCGCTTATACCGGCTTAAACGAGATGTAAGATAGGAAAGGAAATGCCGTATGAAAACCGCAGATACTGTAATTGCGAATGGCATTATTCTTACTATGGAAGGCAGGGGCGCCGGAATAATCAATGACGGGGCCGTCGCGATTAAGGGTACCGATATCGCGGCTGTGGGGAGCACGAAGGACGTGCTCCGAGAGTACAGCGCCGACCGCGTAATCAACGCGCATAATAAGGCGGTTTTGCCCGGGTTTATAGACTGCCACGCGCATTCCTCGGACGCGATCGCGAGAGGCATGGCGCAGGATATAACGGGCTGGATGTACAAGGGGATTTGGCCTGTCCTTTCCTGTGCAGATGAAGAAGCCATTAAAGCCGGTTCGATGATTCACCTCGCGGAATCCGTGCAAAACGGCACAACCACAGTCTGCGATATGGTTAACGGGATTGTGCCGGTTATCGAAAATCATGTGAGCCTCGGAGTTAGAAGCTTTATTTCGGAAATGGTGCACGAACTGCCCGCCGACATTTACAAATGCGACCCGCTGGCTCCGATAGATTTCGACCACAGCGTCGGAAACGCGAAATTCCGGAACTGCGTTAAAATGACGGAAAAATACCACGGCTACGATTCCGGCAGGATTAACTGTATGGTCGGGCCGCAGGCTATAAATATGTGCTCCGTTGAAATGATGGATACGCTTTACGATTACGCCCGCAAAAACAAGCTTGGCGTCACGATTCACGTCGCACAGAGCGACCGCGAAAACATCCAGGTCGAGAAGCGCTACGGAAAGCGCGCCATTCCCCTTCTTAAGGAGCACGGCTTCCTTGGAGAGGATGTACTCGGCATCCACCTGACATGCGCCACGCTCGGCGAACTTAAAACCATGGTTGATTCAGGCTGCCCCATGGTGCTCTGCTCAAACAGCATCGCCATTATAGGCGGCGAAATGCCGCCCGCGTCGGAATATCTTGAGCTCGGCGGCATCGTGGGTATGGGAACGGATCAGGCACCCGGAAACAACCGAAACAACATGTTTCAGGAGATGAAAAACGGCTCGCTGCTGAATAAATGCAAGCACAAAAACGGCACGGTTTTTCCGGCCTGGCAAATGCTGCGCATGGCAACTATAGACGGCGCGAGGGCGTTAAGGCGGGAAAACGAGATAGGGTCTCTGCGCGCGGGTAAGAAAGCGGATATTATTATAGTCGATCTCGAATACCCCGCGCTCACACCTATTATCAGAGGGCCGATCAGGAACATTGTGCCGAATCTCGTATACTCCGCTAACGGAAGCGAAGTCGAAACGGTTATTATTAACGGAAAATTTGTGGTCGAGGATCACAAGCTGCTGACGGTCGACCTCAAAAAGGCCATCGACAGGGCGAACGAAGCCGCAGACCGTTTTTCCGAGAAGCTTTACAGGTTCCAGGGCTTAAACGATCTGCCGCTGGCTAAATGGACCAGCGAAGGGCTTTATTAAGATTTCAGCATACGGGCTTTTACCGGTTATTCTCTGAGAGCGAGGTTAAACATATGAAAGAAGCAGGCAGTGTGATAAGTAAGCTTTATGCCTTAGGCGCTATTGGTTTTTCGGAAGGTGTCGGAACAAGCAGGGTAGCTTATACGGAGCCTTTCTTTGAAGGCAGAAAATATACGGAAAGCCTGATGAAGGAGGCCGGGCTAGTAACCAGGATAGATTCGGTCGGCAATCTGTTCGGCATGTATCCGGGAAAGAGCAATAAAAAGATTCTGATCGGTTCGCATCTAGACACCGTACCCGGCGGCGGCATGTACGACGGCGCTTTGGGCGTGCTCGGAGGCATCGAGTGCGTCGGAAGGCTTATAAGGGAAGGCTGCCGGTTTAATCACACGATAGAAATCGTCGGGTTTATCGAGGAGGAGGGCAACGCCGTCGGGGGCACTTTCGGAAGCAGGTGCTTCGCGGGAGTTCCTTTCGGTGAAAAAGAGGTTGCCGCCATGGTCAAATACGGCGTTACCCCCGACGACGCGTCAAACGCCAAATGCAATCCGGACGACTACCTTTGCTACATTGAATTGCATATCGAACAGGGCGGCCTGCTTGAGAGCAGGAATACCTCGGTCGGAATCGCGGAAGGCATCGTAGGCATTATCCGTTACGCGGCAGCCGTGAAAGGCGAGAGCAATCACGCCGGCAGCACGCCGATGAGTCTGAGAAGCGACGCCATGATGAAATCCTGCGATATAATCAGGCAGCTTGCGGAGCTTGTAAAGCAAGCGGACGAATCTATGGTCTGCACTGTCGGGGACTTTCATATTCCGGGCGGGGCTGTAAATGTAATTCCGGGAAGAACCGAATTTCCGATTGAATTGCGCTACAAAAACGTGCCGGACATGGAAAAGGTCATTGATAAATTAAAGCGGCGTTATCCCGAAAGCGATATGGAGCTTAATCAGTTTTTGAATCAGAAAGAAACCGTGCTTGACCCGAAAATATCGAATACGGTGGAAAAAATCTGCGAAAGGCAGAACATCAGCTCCGTGAGAATGTTCAGCGGAGCGGGCCACGACGCCATTAACACGGCCTTCATTATGCCTTCGGCGCTTATATTTATTCCGAGTGTGGGCGGCATAAGCCACAGTATCAGGGAATATTCACGGCCCGAAGACATTGAGACGGGAATATCGGTGCTTTGCGAGCTAATTAAGGATTTGGATAAAGGAGAACAGCTATGAGAATAAAGCTTATAAATCCGAATACTACATGGTCCATGACCGAGAGCTGCCTCAAAGCGGCGGAAGGCGTTAAAAGGCCGGATACCGAGATCATAGCGGTCAGCGTCAGGACCGGACCGAGCAGCATAGAGTGCTTTATCGACGAGTATCTCGCCATTCCCGGAATACTCGAGGAGATCATAAAAGGGGACAGGGAAGAAAACGTCGACGCATACATAATCGCGTGCTTCGGGGACCCGGGACTGCAGGCGGCGAGGGAAGTTACGGACAAACCGGTGGTGGGAATAGCCCAGTCCGCGATGCTGCTGTCAAAAATGATTTCTCCGAATTTTTCAATTGTTTCCGTTCTGGACAGGGCGGTTAAAGTGACGGCGGATCTTGTGGACGCCTACGGCATGGGGCCGTTCTGCAAGTCAATAAGGACTACGGGGCTGAGCGTGCTGGATTTTTCAAAGGACTTTCAGAAGGGATTAAAAGCCCTTGAGGAACAGGCCGTTAAGGCGGTCAAGGAAGACAAGGCCGAGTGCATCTTATTGGGCTGCGCGGGGTTCGTTGATTTTGTGCAGGAGCTCAACAGGAAGCTGAGCGTGCCGGTTATAGACGGCGTCGTACCCGCGGTTAAGTTTGCGGAGGCGCTTGTTGAAATGCATATCTCGACAAGCAAAAACAACACCTGGGGTTACCCGGAGAAAAAGGAATTCACCGGATTTGAATACCTTGATTTCAAATTCAAGAGCTGAAATTGACGCTGCTTAAAAGACTCTTATAGATTCATTTTTGGAAAAACTGACGCACCGGTCAAATGAACCGGTGCGTTTTTTTATGTGGTATTAAAGGGCGGATTACGCCGCATTTTTATCTTTTATATCCATTTTAAAAGAAAGGAGCAGGTTGCACACGGCGATGAGCGAGGCCAGCACGAATACCATCTTATAGCTTGTTGCCGCCCATATAAGCCCGCTGAGGAACGGGATCGTCATTGAAACCACATGGTCGAAGCTTGTGCCGGTCGAGAGAGTCGGCACTACATCGCTTGGATCGTCGGCAATTTTACGCACGTAGGTCGATCGGGCCATCTCGACGGAGCTCAGCGAGTTATCGATGATATAGCAGGCGGCCGTGACGACCACGGCCACGCCGACCGGAAAAATGTCGGACGCAAAGGCATAACCCAT
>JAUZPW010000152.1 GCA_030705725.1 Bacillota bacterium | reverse complement strand
TTATATGTTATGTTGCTTTCAGTAGTAAAATTCTATAAAAAATAATAGATATAATTTATGTATATCGGCAATTTGAATAAAATTATATCTTAAGCAACAGCCCCGGACCTTTAGAGAGACTTTTTGTGCGTACGGTGTGTGCAAATGCGGCAGTTGTTATACTTTCAATATACATGACGTATTACTGGAGGTAAGTAAGGTTGCTATGCGGCTGATCTGCATGCACTATGTATAAGCTACAGGGGGGTGAGGTGAAAAGTAAGATTACACTACTTAGCTATGATGAATGGTGCATTAGCTTTTTAACCAAAAGACAGTAACAAAAAGGCAAACGGATTAATCACTTTTTCGGCAAAATCTCCAAAATGATCCCGGAAGTACTTTGGCACGGCGAACCAATGCATAGCACTACTCATATATGATGAAAAGGAGAAAACGAAATGAAAAGGTTTCTAGCTGTGTTACTTTCTGTTTTGATGATTTTATCCATGGCGGCTTGCGGCACCAAGGCTCAGTCCGCTGCGTCGGCTTCCGGCTCCGCGACCGCTTCCGGATCCGCGACCGCTTCCGCGCCCGCAAAACTGCCTATGGAAGGAATGCATCTTAAGATGGCCGGTTATGCCGGTTTTTATCCCTTCCGCTACACCGATACCGACGGTAAAATCAAGGGCGTTGACATTGATATTTACAATGAATTCGCCAAAAGGCTCGGTTTCACATGGGAATTCGTCGATGTCCCATTTGCCGAGGTCGTTGCCGGCGTCAGCACCGGGTTATACGACATGGCGGGCTCTATGTCATATACCGCGGAAAGAGACAAATCCGTTGATTTCTCAAAATACCCGTATTATTATCCCAGACTGGCCGTCCTTTGCAAGAAGGGCGCGGGCTTAAAGAGCGTAAAAGATTTGGAAACCAAGAAAGTTTGCGTTGCGCTGGGAACCTCCGAAGCCGACTGGGTGGCGAAAAACGTAAAATGCGCCAAGCTGGAGCAGCTTGAGGGCGCGGCAACCTATACCTCGATTATTTCCGGCTATAACGACGCTTACATCAGCGACTCAGTGGAGCTTGCCAACGTCGCGAAGGAAAACAATCTGGAAAGCAACATTCTTCCTTACGACGAGACTAAGGAAATACTTACTCCTTACCGCTTCCTGTTTAAGGACAAATACGAATACCGCGATTTATTCGACCAGACCTTACAGGATATGTACAAGGACGGAACTCTTAACAAGATTATTACTTCCTGGCTCGGCGACGCTTGCGCAATGAAAGACGACCAGTTTGTCGAAGGATTTTAATCTGGGTTAAGCGACGTTAAAAAGTAATTAATCCCCCCTCGGTATTCGGAATTATCAGGGACAACCGATAAGAATACCGAGGAGGGATAACTTAAACGTATAGCCGCATGGATATTGCACTTTACATCTTGTATAAAACTCTTTTCTTATTTTGTGTGTTCGTTCGGTTATATATCATATAACGACGGAGGTAACAATGAAATTCGCAAAAATACTGCCTTATATGGGCATGTTTCAAAACGGCGTGATTATGACGCTGAAATATACGGCTCTGTCACTGGTTTTGGGAATTATTCTCGGACTGCTCATCGGAATAGTAAAGCTCTCAGACGGTAAGGTTTGCAAAATTTTCAAACCGGTTACATATGCTTTCACCGCAATTTTCAGAGGCGTTCCCCTTATGGTTATGCTGTATCTCGTATTCTACGCTACACCGCAGGTACTTGGGTTCCCGCTGAGCGCGCTCGGCGCGGGCGTCGCGGTGTTCGGCCTGAATACGGCCGCTATGACATCCGAGGTTTTTCGCGCGGGCATAGTCAGCGTTCCCAGAGGGCAGACCGAAGCCGCTATAGCACTGGGAGTGCAGAAGCGGCAGGCAATGATGGACATCGTAATCCCGCAGGCTCTGAAGAGCATCCTTCCGGCTATCGTCAACGAAAGCATTTCGCTGCTAAAGACCACGTCCCTTATCTCCGTACTGGGTGTGGCGGATATCATGAGAACGTCAAACCTGGTGCTGGCCCAGACATATACAGCTTTCGAGCCGTTTATTTTTGCCGCAGTAATATATTTCATTCTGGTTTATATACTGACGTTCTTCGCAAATATGCTTGAAAGGGGCCTGCGTAAAGGTGATTGAAATTAAGGAATTATATAAAAATTTCGGCAAGCTGGAAGTTCTGAAGGGAGTTTCCCTTACGATCGAAAAGCATGACGCGGTCGCTATCATAGGCCCTTCCGGCGGCGGCAAATCGACACTTTTGAGATGTATCAATATGCTGGAAGTTCCGAGCTCCGGCAAGGTGCTTGTGGACGGCGTCGATATGACGGCTAAGGACACGAATATCATGCGGATGAGGCAAAAATGCGGTATGGTTTTTCAGGACTTTAACCTGTTCCCGAACATGACCGTCCGCGGCAATCTGATATACGCCCCTATGAAAACAAAGAACGAATCGATGAATTCGTGCGTGGATAGGGCGAAAGAGCTTCTGGATAAAGTAGGCCTGCTGTCAAAGCTGGACGAATATCCGAGAAAATTATCCGGCGGCCAGAAGCAGCGTGTAGCTATTGCGCGCGCGCTTATGATGGAGCCGGAATATATGCTTTTCGACGAACCGACATCCGCGCTTGACCCGGAAATGATAAAAGAGGTTCTTAACGTTATCAGGGATCTGGCTAAAAGCGGCATGACCATGGCGATTGTAACTCACGAAATGAATTTCTGCCGCGACGTTTCGAACAAGGTATGTTTCCTGGATCACGGCGTAATAATGGAAAACTCCGCAACCGGGGAATTCTATTCCAATCCGAAGACAGACCGCGCAAAGGAATTCCTGAGCAAGGTTATGTGATCTATATTTAGCGGACGTGCAAATAATTATAAAAAATGTCGAGAAATGTAGTAAAATACCATTATAGATCTAAATATGTCCTTGCGGTTGAATAATACGGAGATGAATATGGAAATACTGCCGTTTGTTTTGGAAAACGAAAAACAGCTTGTGACGTTCAGGAGCAAAGCGGAAAGAATCCACTTCGCCATTATGGCTCTTTTGGAGGAGGCAGGCAAACCTTTAGGCGCGTGGGCTATCCAGGAGGCGCTTAACGACAAGGGATGCTACATAAGCTCCGCCACAATAGGCCGGTACCTGAAAGAGCTCGATATTGCCGACTGCACGGTAAGAGACAGCAACAAAGGACGCGTGCTGACTCCTGCCGGAAGGAAGACATTCAATGATTACAACAACAAAATAATCAATGAAATGTTCCATATAAATGTAAAACAGGAGGCGGAAATTACAAATCTGAGCCGTCTTGTCGACATATATATTGTCAGAAAGGCAATCGAGAGGGAAGCTGTCCGTCTTTGCGTTTCCAATATGACGAAAGAAGAGCTTAGTAAACTCAGGGATTCTATTTTCGTATATAAAGACGCCGTTTGCAAGGGCGAGGACTTTTTGGAGCCGTCCCTGCAATTTCATGCAATCATAGGCGAAGGCAGCGGAAACCGCGTTATGGATGCGCTTATCCGTTTGCTGCTCAACAGTCAGAAAGCAGTCGAAGCCAAAATGGAGGAGCTTGTAACCCGAAACAAAGGTCTCGAATATATCGAGGATCATTTTAACATCTATCAGATGATTTGCAGCAAAAATGAAACAGAGGCAATGAGGCTTATGGATGAGCATTTTGAACGGATTATTAAGATTCTCAGCGTGGCGTCAAGCTGTGGGCTGAATCTATCTGACTACATGGCGTCTGAAGCCGCGGGAGTACAGATGCAAAACGGCTGCGCGTTTATCCGGGGCGACAAACCGAAAAACATATTTTAGGGCGGCTTGTACGCCGTCTACATTTCCCGTCTCAATAAATTGTAGTTTACTGCATCGCGGTACGTTAACCGTATTTATATTTACGTATCGATCTGAATACTTTTACAGCGCATTGAGAAAGGAATGGAACCTTATATGTCAACTATTATTAAGAACGGTATCGTTCTGACTTCAAATAATGAATTTAAGGCAGATGTCAGGATCGAAGGGGACAAAATCTGCGGTATAGGCAGCTTTGAGCCGACAGGCGGCGACACGGTTATCGACGCTTCCGGGAAATACGTGTTTCCGGGAGGCGTCGATCAGCACACCCATTTTTCCGCGCTCTGCAACACCGGCGATAAGGATACCGCGGGCTATGAGACGACGGACGCGGTCATCGTCGGCGGAACCACCACGGTTGTCGACTACGCACCGCAGGACCCGGGCAAAGGGCTGCTCGATTCCATCGATTACAGGATAAATGTCCGCGCAAAGGGCAAAACCTGCGTGGACTATACTCTGCATGCAATGATTACTTACGTTATGGACAGCATCTTCGACGAGGTGGCTTTGCTGCCCGCGCGAGGGGTTTCTTCCATTAAATGTTTTATGGCCTATAAGGATTCCCCGCTGCACGTCGACGACGGCACGCTTTATAAGGTTCTTTGCGAAAGCAAGAAAGTCGGCGTTACCGTATTTGTACATGCCGAGAACGGAGAGCTTATCGACCGTTTTCAAAGAGACTGCGTCAACAAGGGACAGATCGAGCCGAAATATCACGCCGTATCTCGCCCCACTTTTGTCGAGGGCGAAGGAACGCACAGAGCGATTTATCTGGCCGGAAAAGCCGGTGCGCCGCTCTATGTGGCGCATGTTACCTGCCAGGACGCCGTAGACGAGATAGTTAAGGCCAGAACCAAAAATCATCGGGTCATGGGAGAGACATGCACGCAC
>JAUZPW010000151.1 GCA_030705725.1 Bacillota bacterium | reverse complement strand
GGCAAGCGCGGCGCGGAGCTTTTCGGCAACCGACAGCGTGTTTCCGGTCTGGGAATGGATTATTATTCCGATATTCATAACGATGCCTCCTTAAGCTGAAGCCGAGGTCTGCTTAATTTCAATAATACATAAAAAGACCGCATTTTATCATGCCGTTATAAAGCTTTCTCTTTTTGACGGCTTTTTTGCCGAATTCTTTTTCAAATTCCTCGTGAGAAGACAAAAGGTAGATTTTCCAGCGGTCGAGCTTCACGGCGGATTTCCCGAAACCTCTGTAGAGCCGCTCCGCCTCTTCCTTATCCATGAGCCTCTCGCCGTAGGGCGGGTTTGTGACTATTATGCCTCCCGGGGTTTGACGCTCAAACTTCACAGCGTCTGAAACGGAAAAACGGATATGCTCGCCGACGCCCGCTTTTTGGGCGTTGCTTTTTGCTATTTCCACGGCCTTCGGGTCGATGTCGCCGCCCCATATATTATACGAGCCGGAGTATTCGAGGCTTCTTGCCTCGTCCGTCGCCGCCTCCCAGATCTTTTTATCAAGCTGAGGCCACTGCTGCGCGCTGAAAGCGCGGTTTAAGCCCGGCGCGCGGTTTACGGCGGCCAGGGCGGCTTCGATGGCTATTGTCCCCGAGCCGCAGAAAGGGTCGCAGAATTCCTCCCTGCCGCGGTATCTCGAAAGCGAGACCATGGCCGCCGCCAGCGTCTCGCGGAGCGGGGCCTCGTTGCCGACGGCACGGTAGCCGCGTTTATGAAGACCCGCGCCCGAGGTATCTATAAATAGCTCGGCTGTGTCCTTCATTATTGAAAACTGGATCTGGTATTTAGCGCCCGATTCCTCGAACCAGCTTTTGTTATAGCGCGATTTAAGGCGCTCCGCAACGGCTTTTTTAATGATCTTCTGGCAGTCGGGAACGGACGCGAGCTTTGAGCCCAGCGAGTGCCCCTTGACGGGAAATTCCCCGTCCTCAGGAATGAAGGCCTCCCAGTCAAGCGCCTTTGTCCCCTCAAACAGCTCATCAAAGGACAAGGCCTTAAAACCGCCTATTTTTATAAGCACGCGCTCCGCCGTCCGGAGCCTTATATTTGCGCGGGCAACGTCTGAGGCGTCGCCGGAAAACAGCACGCGGCCGTTCTCGACGCGCACGTCTTGCATGCCGATTCTTTTTAATTCGTCTCCCGCTATCGATTCAAGGCCGAATAGACAGGGAGCGCACATATTGTAAACATCCATTATTTCACCATCCGCTTTTATTCAGTATTATATACTATTTTTTTCATTTTGTTCATGCTATACTTAAAATAAGAGGTGGTTTTGATGGGAAACGACAGAAAATTCGCCGTTTTGATTGACGCGGACAATGTTTCCGATAAATATATAAAGCCGATACTGGACGAGGTGTCGAACGACGGGGTCGCTACTTACAAGCGGATATACGGCGACTGGACGAAGCCCGCGCTGGGCGCGTGGAAAAACGTGCTTTTGGAGCATTCCATCCTGCCGATCCAGCAGTACGGCTACACCACGGGGAAAAACGCGACCGACTCCGCCATGATTATCGACGCCATGGACATCCTTTATTCGGGCAACGTGGACGGGTTCTGTATCGTTTCAAGCGACAGCGACTTTACAAGGCTCGCGTCGCGGCTCAGGGAATCGGGAATGTTCGTGGTCGGCATGGGAGAGAAAAAAACGCCCAGCGCTTTTATAGCTGCCTGCAACAAGTTCAAATATTTGGATGTGCTTGCCGCGGCGTCGAGCGAAGCCAAGCAGGAGCCGGCACCCGACGCGGCGCAGGGCGAAATGACGCAGCAGGGTTTGATCCGCAAGGCCGTGATGACGATTGTTCAGGAAAACTCGGACGAGGACGGCTGGGTGTTTATAGGCGACATCGGGAATCTGCTTATAAAGCGCTATCCTGATTTCGACGTGCGCAACTACGGGTTTAAGAAGCTGACCCCGTTTATCCGGTCCTTTAACCTTTTCCTCATTAAGGAGGTCCAGCCGGACGACTCCAACTCAAAGCTTGTTTATGTCAAAATAAAATAACCGGAAGGCGCCGGAAGCTTTTGCTTCGGCGCCTTTTTAGCGTCTGGCCGGATAAAACCATGGAAATCAGAGCTAAAATATTGTATAATATTATTTCAAATGTATTTTGAACGGGGGCAAATGCCGTGAAGATTCTGCTTATTGACGGGAACAGCTTAATAAACCGATCGTTTTACGGCGTGCGTCCGCTGACGACGAGGGAAGGTATTTACACAAACGCGGTCTACGGCTTCTTAAACACCTTCTTTAAGCTTAAGGACGAGGAGAAACCGGACGGCGCGGCCGTTTGCTTCGATATGAAGGAACCGACCTTCCGCCATCTGGCCTTCGACGGCTATAAGGCGAAGCGGACGGCGATGCCGGACGAGCTCGCGATGCAGATGCCGCTTCTCAAGGAGGCCCTGGATCTTCTGGGAGTGCCGAGGTTTGAACTGCCGTCTTTTGAGGCGGACGATCTTATCGGCACGATAAGCCGGATTCTTTCGGAATCCGGAAACGAAAGCGTGATCGTTACGGGCGACCGCGACACGCTGCAGCTTATTGGCGATAAAACGAGGGTCAAGCTTGTAACCACCAAAATGGGGAGGCCGGTGACTACCGAGTTTGACGAGACGCGTTTTTGCGAGGAATACGCGGGGCTTACGCCGGCAAGAATAATCGACCTCAAGGCGCTCGCGGGCGATTCCTCCGACAATATTCCGGGTGTGCCGGGCGTCGGCGATAAAACGGCGCTTGAGCTGATGACGAGGTTTCCCTCTCTTGACAGCCTTTATGAAAACCTTGAATCGGATGAGATAAGGGAAAGCGTGCGCAAAAAGCTTGAGGCGGGCAAAGACAGCGCGTTTTTGAGCCGGAGGCTCGCGACGATAGACCGCAACGCGCCGCTTGAGTTTTCTTTCGGGGACGCGGTTTTCAAAAACCGCGACGAAAAAGGACTTTACGGATTTTTTATAAAGCTTGAATTTAAGAACCTTATTGAGAAAATGGGCTTAAGACCCGAGACAAATACTGAAATTACCAAACTCGAACCCAAAAATACCGTCCGTGTCATAAGCGAGGACGGGCTCAATACGCTTTTATCAAAAGCGGGGGAAGCCGAAAGGGTATTTCTCGCGGCACCGCGCTCCTTAAGCGCCGCCGCGGTTTTTGCCGGGGACGATATATACGTCGCGTTAAGGCGTGATTTTACGGACGAAGCCTGGGACGCTTTCTTAAATAAGCTCTATTCGCCCTGCGTAAACAAGGTAGTGCACGACGCGAAGCCGCTTATGACGGAGCTGCTGAAGGCCGGAATTGAGCCCGGAGGGTTTTATTTCGACACGGCGCTGGGGGCATACCTGTTAAGCCCGGCGGACACAAGCTATGCCATTGAGAAATGCGCGCTTTCATACCTTGGGACGGAGATCATGCCGGAGTCGGCTTTCGAGGACGAGAGCGCTTTTCTGTCCCTTACCGCCGACGACTGCGCGATAAAGGCCATTGCAACGCATGCGCTCTGCGTGGCGGGGCTTTACGCTGAAATTTACCCGAAAATCAAAGAGCTGCAGATGGAAAAGCTTTATTTTGAAATAGAGCTGCCGCTTGCAAAGGTTCTTGCGGAAATGGAGCGGGAGGGCTTCCTGGCCGACGGAAGACGGCTCAAGGAGTTCGGGGAAACGCTCGGCAGGCGGATAGACGAATGCACGGGGCTTATTTACTCGCTTTGCGGCGGGGAGTTCAACATAAATTCGACCAAGGCGCTCGGGGAGATACTTTTTGTTAAGCTCGGGCTGCCGATTGTAAAAAAGACAAAGACGGGATATTCGACTGACATCGATGTTTTGAACAGGCTGAGGGACAAGCACGAAATTATCCCTCTTATCATCGAATACCGCCAGCTTACGAAGCTGAAGTCGACATATGTAGACGGGCTTTTTAAGGTGATCGACCCTTTAGACGGCAGAATCCATTCGTCATTTAACCAGATGATTACGGTGACGGGGCGCTTAAGCTCCACGGAGCCGAACCTGCAGAACATACCCGTCAGGCATGAGCTCGGCTCGGAAATCAGGCATATGTTTGCGGCGAAGGAAGGGTGCGTGCTTCTTGACGCCGATTATTCGCAGATCGAGCTCAGGGTGCTCGCGCATATCGCCAAGGACGAGCGTATGACCGAAGCGTTTCTTAATAACGAGGACATCCACACGGTTACGGCGTCCCAGGTTTTCGGGGTCAGGCCGGAGGAGGTCACTCAAGCGATGCGCCGCGCGGCGAAGGCGGTAAACTTCGGGATTGTTTACGGAATATCCGCTTTTTCCCTTTCGGAGGATATCGGCGTTTCGGTGGCGGAGGCGGGAAGGTATATAGAAAGCTATCTTGATAAATACGCGGGTGTTAAGAGATATATGGATGAAATCCGCAAAAAGGCCAAGGAGGACGGGTTTGTAACCACGCTTCTCGGGCGCAGGCGCTATCTGCCGGAGCTTTCATCCTCTAATTTCAACATCCGTTCCTTCGGCGAGAGGGTGGCGCTCAACACGCCGATTCAGGGAACGGCGGCGGACATAATCAAGATCGCGATGGTGCGCGTCTGCGAGAGGCTTAGAAGGCAGAAGCTGCGCTCAAGGCTTATTCTGCAGGTGCACGACGAGCTTATTATAGAAACCCGCATTGAGGAAGCGGACGAGGTCTCAAGGCTGCTGAAGGAGGAAATGGAAGGCGCGTTCCCGCTTGACTCAAGGCTTGTCGCCGAGGTTACCTCGGG
>JAUZPW010000150.1 GCA_030705725.1 Bacillota bacterium | reverse complement strand
CTAGAAAACGAGGTCACGGGAAACCTTTTATGGACTATTGAGCAGTTCGGAAAGGAAAAAAAGGGGTTTTTGACCTTTCCGACAAAGTTCAATATGATTGAACCCTTGCTACCGCTTTCACATAACGGCAGGATTATTGTAAGAATGAGCGTAAACCCCGAAGAAATAATCAAGAAGATCGAGTTCGGCACATCGCCGCTACTCTCGCGAATCGAAGCTGTGAACAGGCTTTGCGAGGCGGGGTACAAAACAGGCCTGATTATAGCACCTGTGGTTATGCTGCCTGGCTGGAAGGAGCTTTATGCAGAGCTTATTGAGACTTTACGGGATAAACTAAGCATAACAGCAAAAAAGCAATCCTTTATCGAGGTTATTTTTATGACCTACAGCTACGTCCACCGAATGATAAACCGCGACGCGTTTCCTAACGCCGTGGAGCTTTACGATAAGGGGCTCATGACGGGGCGGGGAAGAGGGAGATACTGCTATCGGCAGGACGCGCGTGAAGACGGTGAGCAGTATCTGCGGACCGTCCTCGCGCGCCTCCTGCCGGAATGTAAAATCGAATATATCGTTTAAGCTCAGCCCGCGACAAACCGGGAGATTGATTTGCCGATCACAATACCCAAAAAGCATAAAAAGAAGCTTAAAGCGGCATAAGAAAACCCAAGCAGCGGCTTCCCCTTCTCAAACAAATTGACTGTCTCAAGCGAAAACGTTGAAAAAGTGGTAAAGCCGCCGCAAATCCCGACCGTTAAAAAACGGAGCAAATTTGCATTAATCGGAATTTTTGCAGAATATTCAGTGACGGCCCCGATCAAAACAGCTCCTGTAAAATTGATAAGCAGTGTCGGAAGAGGAAAATTCACAGCCGCAGCCGACATTCCCGAGCCGATCAAGTACCTTGAAACCGAACCTATAAATCCGCCCAAACCCACGAAAATAAAATCCATCAAACATGCTCCTGACACAAAAAAATAATAGCTTCCGCTATAACGCAGAAGCCATCAGCTTATAAGCAGTTTCGGCCTTAACCGGGGGAGCGCTTCATTCCCAGAAGACATTCTACCACATATATTTTATTTGTTCAATCATTTATTAGGGTCTGAGGGGCTAAAGATTCTTTCACGGGGATCGCGATTATGATCCTTGTTCCGATATTCTCGCGGCTTAAAACCTCCATATGCCCGTTATGGCGTTCGGAAATCCATTTTGCTATCGAAAGGCCAAGACCCGTGCCGCCGGTTTTACGCGCCCTCGATTCCTCAGCTCTGAAAAACCGATCGAATACCTGCGGCACCGCTTCGGGAGGGATGCCGATTCCGTCGTCCTGCACAGAAATTTTAGCAAACCCGTCTGACTCGGACAGAGCCGCTATGATATGGCCGCCGGGCGGAGTGTATTTGATAGCGTTGTCGACGACTATCCGCATTGCCTGCTTTATGAGCGCTTTGTCGGCATAGACCGAAACGGGAGCGAGGCGCGACTCATATTCATGCCCCCCGTCAATCATCTGCGTCTCCCGCATGACCTCGGAACAAAGCTCGGTTAAGTCGAACCGCTCCGTTATAAGTGTTATAGTATTATTGTCGCCGCGGGCCAGAAACAGCAGCTGCTCGACAAGCGCCTTCATATTGGACGCTTCGTCCTTAATTGCGTCAATTGATTCCTGCAGGGTTTTTTCGTCGTTTTTGCCCCATCTGTCAAGCAGATTCGCGTAACCCTGAATGACTGAAATAGGCGTCCTAAGTTCGTGTGACGCGTCTGAAACGAAACGGGCCTGGGAACGGTAAGCTTCGTTAATGCGGTCAAGCATGCCGTTAATCGCCTCGGCCAGATTTTTAAGCTCGTTTTGGGTTTCGTCCACCGAGATGCGCGTATCCAGCCGGGATGCATTAATGTTGTTAAGCTTACCGGCTATAGCCTCCATTTTTTCAAGCGGCAACGGCGCCTGCTTATTGGCCTTATTCAGGCTTTTCGCGGTTTCCGCGAGCTCCGAAATAGGCCGCAGGGATTTCTTTATCAGCCGCGCGTTTGAATGCATGTTTTTTATAAGCAGGATGAGCTCAATAATAAAGAGCAAAAATATAAGGTTCTGCAAATATGAAATCTCTTCCGAAAAAGGTATGGCTATATCTATATAACCCCGGCCTTCCGGCACGGCAACATGGTAATATGTTGCGCGCAGACGGCTGAGAAAACCGGAACCGGCCTGGGATCTAACTTCTAAGCGGCGTATTCCACCGGATGTATTCGCAGGATAAAGAGGCATTAAGAGTAGCGGGATTTTAGCTCCTTTCGGTTTTTCGGAAAGCAGGGAAATCTCACAGTTTAAGGCGTTCTGCCACTTTAGAGGCAGCGCCTCAAAAGACGCCGATCCCGCCGCCACTTGCTTCGCCAGCGTTTCGGCGCGGGCAATCACGGTTATGCCCATGGCCGCGCAAACGAATATATCAAGCACAATAAAAATTGAGAAAAGGCGAAGTGCTAAGCGCATATTAAGCTTAAAAACGAGCGAGGTGCGCCGGTTATTATTCATCTCTTACCACGTACCCCACTCCGCGCACGGTCTGGATAAGTTTTATGCCGAAAGCTTCGTCGATTTTACCCCGCAAAAACCTTATGTACACATCAACGGCATTGGTTTCGCCCTCATAATCAAAGCCCCAGACTTTTTCTAAAAGCTCCTCACGGGTTATTACAACGCCTTTATTCCTGAGCAGATAGCAAAGAAGGTCGAACTCACGTTTTGTGAGCTCGACTGGAGTTCCGTTAGCAGTGACGGTTCGGCGTTCGGGGTCTAGCTGCACTCCGGAAGCAGAGAGCGGTTTTTCACCGTCTGCGGCCTTCTTCCTCAGCGAGGTCCGGATTCTGGCCAAAAGCTCCTCAATCGCGAAGGGCTTGGTTATATAATCATCGGCCCCGCTGTCAAGCCCGGACACCTTATCCGTTATACTGTCCTTTGCGGTAAGAAGGATAACGGGGACGGAGGACGAGCGGCGCAGCCTGCGAAGGATTTCCATGCCGTTTAATCCGGGAAGCATTATGTCAAGCAGGATCAAATCAAATTTCCCGGATTCAGCCTTCATAAGCCCAGTTCTGCCGTCAAAGGCCTTTTCGATATGGTAGCCCTCATAGGAAAGCTCTAGCTCGACAAATCGCGCAAGCTTTTCCTCGTCCTCTATTATAAGAATACTCGTCCCCATTAAGCCTCACCGTCTTTTATTTTTTTTCGTTGTTTATGGAGTTTTTAATGCTTTCGGCAGCGCTTGCCGCACTGTCCATAGCGTTGTTAACCGGCTTGATTCCGAGGTCAGGGCCCTGGAAGTGGTAGCGAAAGCCGAAAAACAGGCCGATTACAAGCAGAGGCACCGTTATCCAGAACGCGAATAGCAAAAGCAGCGCAAGAACGGTAACCGGGATGGAAATCCGGCTTTCCTGGCCTTTTAATACTTCAAAGTTATTTACGTTCCCTTTGTGAATGAGCTTGCCGAAAAACCTTCCGAAGCGTTTTAAGGCGTCTTTGAAGCTTTCGCCCCCGCTCTCGCATTTTTTTTCGCTTTTTTGCTCAGGGCCTTTATCGCTTTCGGTTTTTCCTTCGCTGCTGTAATAGCCGCCGCCGGCCGGGGGGGTTACCTTTCCCTGCTTTTCGAGGTAGATAAGAGCTTCAAGAATATCGCCGTTTGTCGCGTCAAGAGCCGATCTAGCCTCATCATATCCGACGTTCGCGCGTTCACGAAGTTTTTCAACCTGATCCAGTGTTGCCATAATTTTTATCTCCTTTATTTCTGTTGTGTTTTTAATTTAACAGAAAAGGTTTAAAGGATAATTTTAGTAAAATTAAAATCTGATTAAAATTGAGGTATGTCTTTTTGCAGTTTTTTTAATTCCGCTATCCTGAGCTTATAATCCGGCATGTATTTTCCGACTTCGCGGTAGAAGGCTGGGCTGTGGTTTTTTACTCTTATGTGGGAGAGCTCGTGGACGACTATGTAATCTATTAAATTGTCCGGCAAAAGGACTATCCTGAAAGGAAAGCTGAGGCTGTTCTTACCACTGCAGGAACCCCATCGTGTTCTCGCGCAGGTAATCGTGATTCCCATCGGGGTTACACCCATAATTTCTGAAAAGCGGCGGACCTTACAGGAAAGGAGCTTCCGGGCTTTTTTGCGAAGCTCGTTTTTTTCGGCTTCCGTCGGCTTATATTCGCCGGCCTTTTCGTTTCGCTTCTTTTGCAGAACAATATGATTGTCTATCCATTTTTTATGTTTAGTCAAAAGCCCGGATATTTCCGAGTCGGACATCCAAAGAGGAGCTCTTATAAGTACCGAAAGCTCTTTCGTAATCGAAAGGGACACGGTTTGGCGCTTCGTCTTTTTGATTAATATATCCGGCGTCATTTTATACCTCGTACGTAACTTTGATTATTCCCTTAGCTTGGCGTCATTTCTTTCAAATTGCCGCATATTGCGTTTAACAGCCGGGAGACGCCGTCAAACGCGGCTTTATTTAGCCTGTAAAAAGTCCACGCCCCCGCACGCCTGCTTAAAACGAGGCCGCTGTCGGTCAATATTTTCATGTGGTATGAGAGAGTAGGCTGCGTTATATCGAATTTTTCAAGAATTTTGCACGCGCTTAGCTCGCCGCAGAGCAGCATGTCGACTATCTCTAGGCGTGTTTCATCGGCAAGCGCTTTTATAATTGGAACGGCTTCCATATATTTTTTGTTCATTTTAATCACCACAATTTAAATATAGACAAATCTCTATGCCGATTTTATTAAGAATAAAGGCGG
>JAUZPW010000015.1 GCA_030705725.1 Bacillota bacterium | reverse complement strand
TTCAGCTACGGTCATTCCGTACCGCGGTACTTGGCTTGAGTATGAGACCGACGGAAACGATATATTTTATATAAGAATAGACAAGAACAGGAAGCTGCCGGTCACTTCGTTTATCCGCGCTTTGGGAATCGAAACAAACGCACAGATAAAAGAATTGTTCGGCGACGACGAGCGCATTGTTGCGACGCTCGACAAAGACCCTTCGACCACCTTTGAGGAAGCGCTTGTAGAAATTTACAAAAGGCTGCGTCCGGGAGAGCCTCCGACCGTAGACAGCGCAAAAACGCTCATCAACAATCTGTTTTTTGATCCGCGCCGATATGATCTGTCCAGCGTAGGAAGATATAAATTCAATAAAAAAATGTCCCTTGCGCGCCGCATAGCGAACCAGAAGCTGGCGCAGGCAGTAGCCGACCCGATGACGGGAGAAATCATAGCGGAAGCCGGCGAGGTGCTCACGCGTGAACGCGCCAGAGAAATTGAGAAAAAAGGCGTTAACGAAGCCTTTGTTCTGATGCCGGACGGCAAGAAAATCAAGGTTTTTTCAAACGGAACGGTTGACCTGAAGGCTTTTACCGGGCTTGACTGCAAGCAGTTTGCGATAAGTGAAAAGGTGCATTTCGAGACGCTGAAAAAGCTTATGGAGCAGTATAGCGGCGAAGAGCTCGAAACCGCCGTGAAGGATCACCTAGAAGAGCTGTCGCCGAAGCATATCACTATCGACGATATACTGGCTTCGATAAACTATCTGAACGGGCTTGCTTACGGCATCGGGCTGGTGGACGATATAGACCATCTCGGAAACCGCCGCCTGCGTTCCGTCGGCGAGCTGCTGCAGAACCAGTTCAGAATAGGGTTCTCACGTATGGAGAGGGTTATCCGCGAGCGTATGACAATTCAGGACCTGGATATTGTTACGCCGCAGTCGCTTATCAATATACGCCCCGTGACGGCCGCCATCAAGGAATTTTTCGGTTCCTCGCCTCTGTCTCAGTTCATGGATCAGACTAACCCGCTGGCGGAGCTTACGCACAAAAGGCGTATGTCTGCTTTGGGCCCCGGAGGCCTTTCGAGAGATCGCGCGAACTTTGAGGTGCGCGACGTGCATTACAGCCATTACGGACGCATGTGCCCGATTGAAACGCCTGAGGGCCCGAACATCGGTCTTATTTCGTACCTTGCGAGCTATGCGCGCATAAACGAGTACGGTTTTATCGAAGCGCCCTACCGCGTGATCGATAAAAAAACCGGCAGGATTACGGATGAAGTTATTTATATTACGGCGGACGTTGAGGACGAATATGTCGTGGCGCAGGCAAACGAGCCTTTGGACGGCGACGGGCGTATATTGGCCGAACGCGTAACCTGCCGCCACCGTGACGAGATTATCGAGGTTGACCGTGATATGGTCGATCTTATCGACGTGTCGCCCAAGATGATGGTTTCGATCGCTACCGCGATGATCCCGTTCCTCGAAAACGACGACGCAAACCGCGCCCTTATGGGTTCGAACATGCAGCGCCAGGCAGTGCCGCTTCTTAAGACGGAAGCTCCCATAGTCGCGACCGGCATCGAATATAAGGCCGCCGTCGACTCGGGAACGGTTCCGCTTGCCATCGGAGACGGAGTGGTGACGAACGTCACGGCCTCGTCGGTAACCGTCAGATACGACGGGATGGGCGAGAGAACGCGCAAGCTAATTAAATTCCTGCGCTCAAACCAGGGCACGTGCATTAACCAGAGGCCGGTTGTGAACGTAGGCGACAGAGTGAAAAAGGGCGACGTTATAGCCGACGGCCCTTCCACTTCAAACGGCGAAATCTCGCTCGGGAAAAACGTGCTTGTAGGGTTTATGACATGGGAAGGATACAACTACGAGGACGCCATCCTTATAAACGAACGGCTTGTAAAAGATGATGTTTTTACGTCTATCCATATAGAAGAGTATGAAATAGAGGCCAGGGACACGAAGCTCGGCCCAGAGGTCATAACAAGGGATATTCCGTCTTCAAATCCCGCCGAAATCTCCGATCTGGACGACAGAGGCATTATACGTGTCGGTGCCGAGGTAAGGGCAAACGATATTCTGGTCGGAAAGCTGACGCCAAAGGGCGAAACCGATCCGACGCCTGAGGAAAGACTTTTGCGCGCTATCTTCGGCGAAAAGTCGAGAGAGGTCAGAAACACTTCTTTAAGAGTCCCGCACGGCGAATCCGGCATTATTGTTGACGTCAAGGTGTTTACGAGGGAGAACGGCGACGAGCTTTCGCCCGGCGTCAACATGGTCGTCAGATGCTATATCGCCCAGAAGAGAAAAATCTCCGTCGGCGATAAGATGGCGGGCCGCCACGGAAACAAGGGCGTTATCTCGCGCATACTGCCTCAGGAGGATATGCCGTTTTTGCCGGACGGAACGCCGCTCGACATTGTGCTTAATCCCCTGGGCGTGCCTTCACGTATGAACATCGGGCAGGTGCTTGAGGTTCACCTCGGCTATGCGGCAAAAGCGCTCGGATGGAAAATAGCAACGCCGGTTTTCGACGGAGCCAACGAGAAGGATATTGAGGAAACACTTTCGCTCGCGGGGCTCAACACGAACGGAAAAACGATTCTTTATGACGGACGCACGGGCCTGCGGTTTGACAACCCGGTAACCGTCGGATATATGTACTTCTTAAAGCTTGCTCACCTTGTCGACGACAAGATCCATGCCAGGGCGACGGGACCTTACTCGCTCGTTACCCAGCAGCCGCTGGGCGGCAAGGCGCAGTTCGGCGGGCAGCGCTTCGGCGAAATGGAAGTCTGGGCGCTTGAGGCTTACGGAGCGGCTTACACGCTGCAGGAAATACTAACCGTCAAATCGGACGACAAGAGGGGCAGAAACCGCACGTTCCAGGCCATCTTAAGCGGCGAGAACATCCCGCAGCCGGGAGTTCCGGAGTCCTTCAAGGTGCTTGTCAAGGAGCTTCAGTCGCTGGCTCTCGACGTTAAAGTGCTGGATAAAAATATGCAGGAAATTAACCTGACCGATGACGACGACGATTATTCAAAAGGCGGGTTCTTTGAAGAGGAAGCCTACGCGTCGAGTGAGGATTTCGAAGAGGCCGGTTATGAAATCGACGATTCGGACGACGAACTGTCGGAAGACGACCTTATCGCGGATATAGTAGGCGACGAGGAAGAATTCGGCGATTTTGCCGACGACGGCGATATTGAGTGAAAGGGGCGGACGGCAATATGGCGCACAATACATTTGAAGCTATAAAAATTGGCCTTGCATCTCCGGATATTATCAGGCAATGGTCTTACGGAGAGGTTGAAAAGCCGGAAACGATAAACTACCGCACGCTTAAACCTGAACGCGGCGGATTATTCTGCGAGCGTATTTTCGGGCCCACCAAGGACTGGGAATGCCATTGCGGAAAATACAAGAAAAACCATCATAAAGGCAAAATATGCGAGCGCTGCGGCGTTGAGATTACAAAAAAAGACGTGCGCCGCGAACGCATGGGCCATATCGAGCTTGCGGCCCCTGTCTCGCATATCTGGTATTTCAAGGGAACGCCGTCGCGCATGGGCCTGATACTGGACATGTCGCCTCGCGTGCTTGAAAAAGTGCTTTATTTCGCGTCTTATGTGGTTATTGATCCCGGCGACACGCCGCTTATGAAAAAGCAGATTCTGAATGAAAAAGAATACCGCGACATGCGCGAAAAATACGAGGAATCTTTCGCAGCGGAAATGGGTGCGGAAGCTATAAAGAAGCTTCTTGAGGAGATCAACCTGGAAACGCTTTCGGAGGAGCTTCGCGCAGAGGTTAAAGAGGCCACGGGGCAGAAAAAGGTAAGGATCATTAAGAGGCTGGAGGTCGTTGAGGCTTTCAGGCACTCCCAGAACCGCCCCGAATGGATGATTCTGGACGTTGTTCCGGTTATTCCGCCTGAGTTGCGCCCGATGGTGCAGTTAGACGGCGGCAGATTTGCGACAAGCGATCTTAACGATTTATACCGCCGCGTGATTAACCGCAATAACCGTCTTAAAAAGCTTCTTTCTTTGGGCGCTCCCGATATTATCGTAAGAAACGAAAAGCGCATGCTTCAGGAAGCGGTGGACGCGCTTATAGACAACGGCAGGCGCGGCAGAGCGGTCACGGGACCGAACAACCGCGCGCTTAAGTCGCTTTCGGATATGCTTAAGGGCAAGCAGGGGCGTTTCCGTCAGAATCTTCTGGGAAAGCGCGTCGACTATTCCGGACGTTCCGTTATCGTTGTCGGGCCTGAGCTTAAAATATATCAGTGCGGCCTGCCGAAGGAAATGGCGCTCGAGCTTTTCCAGCCGTTCGTAATGAAGCGGCTTGAGGATACGAAATGCGCGTCTAACTCCAAAAACGCGAAGAAAATGATACAGTCCATGGAAAACGAGGTCTGGGACGCGCTTGACGTCGTTATCAAGGGCCATCCGGTGCTGTTAAACCGTGCTCCGACGCTTCACAGGCTGGGCATCCAGGCGTTTGAGCCCGTTTTGGTCGAGGGCCGCGCATTAAAGCTTCATCCGCTCGTTTGTACTGCCTACAACGCCGACTTTGACGGCGACCAGATGGCGGTGCATGTGCCGCTGTCGGCAGAAGCGCAGGCTGAAGCAAGAATGCTTATGCTTTCGGCAAATAACCTGTTGAAGCCTCAGGACGGAAACCCGGTTACCGTTCCGACGCAGGACATGGTTTTGGGCGCTTACTATCTGACTATCGAGTCGCAAGACGAAGAAGGCGCCGGGAAGATCTTCTCAAGCAAGAACGAGGCGCTTTTAGCCTACGAGGAGGGCATTGTCGGCATTCATGCTCCCATAAAGGTGCGCTCCGTTAAGGAAATAAACGGCAGGGAAATAACTAAGCTTATTGACGCCACGGTCGGACGCCTCTTATTCAACGAACCGATTCCGCAGGATCTCGGCTTTACGAAAAGAACCACGATGGAATCGATGCTTGACCTTGAAATCACGTTTACGTGCGGAAAAAAGGAACTTGGAAAGATTATCGGCGCCACGATCAAAAAGCACGGTTTTGCCAGAACCGCAGTTTTGCTCGACGATATAAAATCGCTTGGGTTCAAGTATTCAACGAAAGGCGCCATCACGATCTCCGTTTCCGACATGGAAATCCCGGCGGATAAATACCGTCTTATAAAAGAAACCGAAAAGAAAATCGTTGATATAGACCGCCAGTTCAAACGCGGCAAATGTACGGACGAAGAACGCTACCGTCTTGTTATCGCCGAATGGGAGAGAACAATCGAAGCGGTTACCAAGGCTCTGCATGACCATCTTGACCCGCTCAATCCTATATTCATGATGTCGAATTCCGGAGCGCGCGGATCGATGAAGCAGATCAGGCAGCTAGCCGGTATGCGCGGACTTATGGCGAACACCGCCGGCAAAACGATAGAGATTCCTATTAAAGCCAATTTCCGCGAAGGCCTTTCCGTTCTCGAATACTTTATTTCCTCGCGCGGCGCGAGAAAAGGACTTGCAGACACGGCGCTGCGTACAGCCGACTCGGGTTATCTGACGAGGAGACTTGTCGACGTTTCGCAGGAGGTAATTATCCGGGAGGATGACTGCCATTCGGATACCGGAATCTGGGTATCGGAAATCAGCGAGGGCAAAAAGGAGCATGTTATCGAGCCGCTTGCGAGCAGGCTTGTCGGCAGATACTCAATCGGGGATGTTAAAGACAAAAACGGCAACGTTATTGTGCCCGAAGGCAGAATGATGACGGACGCCGACGCGAAAGCGGTTGTCGACGCCGGTGTTGAAAACGTTCATTTAAGAAGTGTTTTGGGCTGCAACGCGCGTCACGGCGTGTGCGCCAGGTGCTACGGAGCAAACATGGCTTCCGGCGAGCTTGTCGGCATAGGCGAAGCGGTTGGAATAATAGCCGCCCAGTCTATAGGCGAGCCTGGAACGCAGCTTACGATGCGTACGTTCCACACGGGCGGCGTCGCGGGAAGCGATATAACCCAGGGCCTTCCCCGCGTAGTCGAGCTGTTTGAAGCGAGAAACCCGAAATACAAGGTAGGTATAATGTCCGAAATCGCCGGCACAGTCTCGATTGAGGAAAAGAGAAGGGGAAGTTCGCGCCCGCTGACCGTAAGAAACGAGGAAACCGGAGAAATAAAAACTTATATGATTCCTTCGAGCGCGATGCTCCGCGTTGAAAACGGACAGAAGATCGATCTCGGCGAGGAACTGACCGAGGGTGCCTTAAATCCGCACGACGTGCTGCGCATCAGAGGCCCCGAGGCTGTTTACGCGTACCTTATTCAGGAGGTTCAGCGCGTTTACAGACAGCAGGGCGTTGATATAAACGACAAGCATATAGAGGTTATCGTCCGCCAGATGATGAGAAAGGTCAGAATAGAGGAGCAGGGAGACAGCAACCTTCTGCCGGGGTCTTTAATTGATATATTTGAATTCATCGATACGAACGCGGAGATAAAAAGGCGCATAGAAGCGGGCGAGACCGAGCTTCAGGAAGCGACCGCCGTTCCCGTTCTGCTCGGTATCACGAAGGCTTCGCTTGCAACGGAATCCTTCCTGTCCGCCGCGTCCTTCCAGGAAACCACGAGGGTGCTGACGGAAGCCGCCATAAAGGGCAAGATCGACCCGCTTATCGGACTTAAGGAAAACGTTATTATAGGCAAGCTGGTGCCGGCAGGCTCGGGAATGGATATTCACCGGGTCAGCGGATATGACGAAATAATAGAAATGGTTGACTAGCATTAAGAAAAGTGCTAAAATATTTGCCTGTGTAGGTTCAGGAGGGGTTAAAGGAATGCTTGAAAAGCTGCAGTCATCCGGCAGGCTTGTCGGATTAAAACAGTCAAAGAAAGCAGTCAGGGAAGGCCTTGCCGAACACGCGTTTATCGCCGAGGATGCGGAGGAGCGGGTAAAGCGACCGTTTATCGAGCTTTGCGCGGAAAACGGAATAGCGTATACGACAGTCGAAACCATGCAGAAGCTGGGCGAGGCCTGCAAAATAGACGTTCCGACGGCCGCCGCGGTTATTCTCAAGCAATAATCGTTTATCTTTCAGGTTTTTGCGGAATATTTGAAATTTATTCCGGGAAAATAAAAACATATTTTTATGAAGGAGGTGCGATATGCCGACATTTAATCAGCTTGTCAGAAAAGGCAGGGAGGAAGTATCCTACAAGTCGACCGCCCCGGCACTGCAGAAAGGTTACAATTCGAAGAAGAAATCTTTAACGGATTTAAGCTCTCCGCAAAAACGTGGTGTTTGCACGACTGTTAAGACGATGACTCCTAAAAAGCCGAACTCCGCGCTGCGTAAAATTGCGCGTGTGCGTCTGACCAATCAGATCGAAGTTTCCGCTTATATTCCGGGAATCGGACACAATCTGCAGGAGCACTCGGTCGTTATGATCCGCGGCGGACGTGTTAAGGATCTTCCTGGCGTCCGTTACCATATCATTCGCGGAACGCTTGACACGCAGGGCGTGCAGAACCGCAAGCAGGCCAGAAGCAAATACGGCGCGAAGAAGCCGAAATCTGCTGCCGGAAAATCCGGCAAATAAACCCTTTTACGAAAGTTAATATTGCTGCTTTGTCAGTTGTTTATATAAATTACATCCCGAAACATCCGACAGGGCGCAGACGAAAGGCCAAGGCAAACTTTCGAGTACCTATGAAATCATTATTTGAAGGAGGGAAGCAAAGTGCCCAGAAGAGGATTTGTTCCCAAAAGAGATGTTCTGCCCGATCCGCTGTATAATTCAAAGCTTGTCACAAAGCTTATAAACAGTATTATGTACGACGGGAAAAAGGGCGTTGCTCAAAAAGTGGTATACAGCGCTTTTGACATCGTCAAAGAAAAATCAGGCAAAAATGCGCTTGAGGTTTTTGAACAGGCGATGGAAAACGTTATGCCCGCTTTGGAAGTAAAAGCCAGGCGCGTAGGCGGCGCCACGTATCAGGTGCCGATGGAGGTCAGACCGGAAAGACGCCAGACACTGGGTCTCAGATGGCTGACGACATACTCGCGCGCAAGGTCTGAAAAAACAATGAGAGAACGTTTGGCCGGTGAGATTCTGGATGCGTCAAACAGTGTCGGCTCATCCGTTAAAAAACGTGAAGATACCCACAAGATGGCGGAAGCCAACAAGGCGTTCGCCCATTACCGCTGGTAATTTATCCATAGCGGATTTATTCAAAGGAGCTTTTATTAATGCCTAGGCAGTTTCCACTGGAACTCACACGAAATATTGGCATCATGGCGCATATTGATGCTGGTAAGACAACAACCACGGAACGGATCTTGTTTTACACCGGAGTTAATTACAAGATCGGCGAAGTCCATGAAGGCACAGCCACAATGGACTGGATGGAACAGGAACAGGAACGCGGCATAACGATCACCTCTGCCGCTACGACCTGCGTCTGGCGAGATCACCGCATCAATATTATTGACACACCGGGACATGTCGATTTTACCGTTGAGGTGGAACGTTCGCTGCGCGTTTTGGACGGCTCGGTTACCGTTTTCTGCGCGAAGGGCGGAGTTGAACCGCAGTCGGAAACCGTCTGGCACCAGGCCGACAGGTACGCCGTTCCGCGAATGGCGTATGTCAATAAAATGGACATTATGGGCGCCGATTTCTATAACGTAATAAACATGATGAAGGAGCGGCTGAAGTGCAACCCCGTTCCTATACAGCTGCCGATCGGCTCCGAGGATTCCTTCAAGGGAATAATAGACCTCGTTGAGATGAAAGCTTACGTTTATTACGATGATCTCGGAAAAGACATCCGGTGCGAGGAAATACCGGACGACATGAAAGACAAGGCAAACGAATACCGTACCAATCTGCTTGAGGCTATTTCCGAGTTCGACGACGAGATTATGATGAAATATCTCGAGGGTGAGGAAATCCCGGAGCAGGATATTAAAAAAGCCATTCGCACGGCGACCATCTGCGTTAAGATAATTCCCGTTATCTGCGGGACTTCATATCGCAACAAAGGCGTGCAGAAGCTGCTCGACGCCGTCGTCGACTATCTGCCGTCGCCGCTCGACAAGAAGGCTATAGCCGGAGTGAACTCCAAAACCGACGAACCGGACGAAAGGCCGGCGAGCGATCAGGCGCCTTTCGCGGCGCTGGCGTTCAAAATCGCAACAGATCCGTTTGTCGGCAAGCTGTGCTTTTTCCGCGTTTATTCGGGCACCATCAACGCGGGAACGACCATACTGAACTCCACAAAGGACAACCGTGAGCGCATAGGCCGTATACTTCTGATGCACGCGAATCACCGCGAGGACATCGAAACGGCATATTCGGGCGATATAGCGGCGGCCGTTGGCTTAAAGAATACCACGACCGGCGACACGCTCTGCGATCCCAATAATCCGATCATACTGGAATCGATGGAGTTCCCGGAGCCTGTTATAAGGGTTGCTATCGAGCCGAGGACAAAAGCCGGACAGGAAAAAATGGGTATTGCCCTTATGAAACTCGCGGAAGAGGATCCGACCTTCAAAACCTATACCGACGAGGAAACCGGACAGACCATTATTGCCGGAATGGGCGAGCTTCACCTTGAAATAATTGTGGACCGCATGCTCCGCGAGTTCAAGGTCGAGGCCAACATCGGCGAGCCGCAGGTCGCGTACAAGGAAACTATCAGAAAACAGGCCACCGTCGACCATAAATATGCCCGCCAGTCGGGAGGCAAGGGCCAGTACGGCCATGTCAAGATTACGGTCGAGCCGAACGAATCAGGCAAGGGCTACGAGTTTATAAACAAGGTCGTCGGAGGCGCTATCCCGAAGGAATATATTCCCGCGGTCGATCAGGGCATCCAGGGTGCGATGCAGTCGGGCGTTCTTGCGGGTTACAACGTGGTCGACGTCAAGGTAACGCTTTTCGACGGTTCGTACCACGAGGTGGACTCCTCCGAAATGGCGTTTAAGATCGCGGGTTCCATGGCGTTTAAGGAAGCGATGAAAAAGGCCGATCCGGTTTTGATGGAGCCGATAATGAAGGTCAACGTCATTGTGCCGGAAGATTATATGGGCGACGTCATCGGCGACTTAAACTCACGCCGCGGCCAGATTCAGGGAATGGAAGCCCTTACGGGCGCGCAGCAGATCGTTGCGTTTGTACCGCTTTCCGAAATGTTCGGCTACGCGACGGATCTGCGTTCAAATACCCAGGGCCGCGCACAGTACACGATGGAGCCGAGCCACTATGTTGAGGTCCCCAAAAGCATTCAGGAAAAAATCATGGACGGCAGGCAAAGGGACTAAGATTTCCGGAATTTTTGCAGTCACTGCAACTTAAAAAATGATTGCAATTTATTAGGCTATCATATAAAATATTCTAGAAAAATAAGTGTTAACAGTATGAGGAGGATTAAAGAATGGGTAAGGCGAAATTCGAGAGAACGAAACCCCATGTAAACATCGGCACGATCGGTCACGTTGACCATGGTAAGACGACATTAACAGCCGCGATTACCAAGTTCCTTTCGTTAACGGGCAAAGCTAAATTCGAAGCTTACGACATGATAGACAAAGCTCCCGAAGAGAGAGAGCGTGGAATTACAATCAATACCGCGCATGTCGAGTACGAGACGGACGCGCGTCACTACGCTCACGTTGACTGCCCCGGCCATGCTGACTATATCAAGAACATGATCACCGGCGCTGCCCAGATGGACGGTGCGATACTTGTTATCGCCGCTTCAGACGGACCGATGGCCCAGACCCGCGAGCATATCATTCTTGCCCGTCAGGTGGGCGTGCCTGCGATCGTCGTATTCCTTAACAAAGTTGACCAGGTTGACGACGAAGAGCTTATTGAGCTTGTTGAGATGGAAGTCCGTGAGCTGCTTACAAAAGAAAAATTCCCGGGCGACGATATCCCGATCATCAGAGGCTCCGCTCTTAAAGCTCTTGAGAGTGCTTCGACCGATCCGAACGCGCCTGAATTCAAATGCATCAAGGAACTCATGGACGCTGTCGACAGCTACATCCCGACTCCGGACAGAAAAGCTGATCTTCCGTTTATTATGCCTGTCGAAGACGTATTCACAATCACCGGACGCGGCACCGTCGCCACCGGCAGAGTGGAGCGCGGGAAGTTAAAACTCGGCGAGGAAGTTGAAATCGTCGGACTTATGGATGCTCCGAGAAAAACAGTCGTTACCGGCATTGAGATGTTCCGCAAGCTTCTTGATTACGCGGAAGCCGGCGACAACATCGGAACTCTTCTCAGAGGCGTACAGAAGAACGAAGTCGAGCGCGGACAGGTGCTTGCAAAGCCCGGTTCCATCAAGCCGCATACAAAGTTCAGAGGACAGGTTTACGTTCTGAACAAGGATGAGGGCGGACGTCATACCCCGTTCTTCAACAACTATCGCCCGCAGTTCTATTTCCGCACGACCGACGTTACCGGAGTTATTGCCCTTCCGGAAGGCGTTGAAATGTGCATGCCCGGCGACAACGTTGAGATGGACGTTGAGCTCATTACCCCGATAGCCATTGAGGAAGGCCTCCGCTTTGCTATCAGGGAAGGCGGCAAGACAGTCGGTTCCGGCGTCGTTATCAAGGTCAATTCCTAATTAGATTTATCTACTACAGGGGCTGTTTCGACAGCCCCTTTTGCATTGACAAAACTATTACGGTGATATAATATAACAATATAAACTTAACAGTCTTCGGGGCGGGGTGAGATTCCCCACCGGCGGTTAAAGTCCGCGAACGCGCAAAAGCGCGCCGAATCGGTGAAATTCCGATACCGACGGTACAGTCCGGATGTGAGAAGACAAAAACCAGGTTCATGTATTTGGTTTTCACGCGCCCCGCAGACGGGCGCGTTTTTTTGCGCCCGGAAAGGAAAAATATGAAGATTTCTGCAACAAAGAGAATTACGGCGCTCGGCGTATTCGCCGCCATTTCCGTTATTCTGACTTATCTGATCCGGTTCCCGATTTTCCCGGCAGCGTCTTTTCTGGAGTATGACCCGGCGGACGTTACGATTTTGATTACGGCTTTTATATTCGGCCCGGCATGGGGAGTTTTGCTTACGTTCTGCGTCGCCGCCATTCAGGCGATGACCGTAAGCGCCTCGTCCGGCATAATCGGCTTTTTTATGCATTTTATTGCGACCGGAGCTTTTTCCGCGGTAGCGGGGCTTATTTACCGGAGGCTGCCGGATATCAAGGGCTCGGTCATTGCGCTTATAGCCGGAGTATTGACGATGACCGCCGTTATGATACCGCTTAACCTTATATTCACGCCGATGTACGGCGTGCCCATTGATGCCGTAAAGCAGATGATAGTACCTGTTATCGTGCCGTTCAATCTTATAAAAGCGGGCATAAACGCGGCGATAACGCTGCTGCTCTATAAACGCACCGGCAGTCTTATACGGGGAAAATAAATTCCATACGGATGTAATTCCATGGTATAATTACCTTAGAAAAGGCTTTAACGGGGATATATATGGAGTTACTGGATACGATTTTATTAAACGGCACCGTACAATCGCTCATTTATCAGAACGAAGAGAGCGGTTATACGGTGCTGCGCTTATATTCGCCGGAAACGAGCATGGAAATTACCGCGGTCGGGTGCATGCCGTTTGTCACGAGAGGCGAGACGGTGGAACTAAAGGGAACGTGGACAACGCACGCTTCTTACGGCGAGCAGTTCCTTGTGTCGGAGTTCAGCCGCGTTTATCCGGGGAATGAAGCGGAAATAACGTCCTTTTTATCGGGCGGAGCCGTTAAGGGAATCGGCCCCAAAACCGCCGAAAACATTGTTAAGCGTTTCGGAAACGACAGCCTGCTTATTATAGCGACCGACCCGGAGGCGCTTACAAAGGTAAAGGGGATAACGCTTGAAAAAGCCAAAAGGATCAGGGAGGATTTTAACCGAAGGGCATCTTTAAGCGCGCTGACCGATTTTATACTGGCAAACTCATTGCCGCTTTACATTGCCTTTCGGCTTTACAGGCATTTCGGTGATTTTGCGATGGACGAGCTTAAAAAGAACCCTTATTTGATCTGCGGGCCTCTTTTCGGAGAGGATTTCGGCAGTGCCGAACGCCTTGCTGCATCCCTCGGCATTTATGGAGATGATGCGGTCAGAGTTGACGCGGGTATTTTATACGAACTTTATTTCAATCTGCAGAACGGACATACCTTTATCCCCAGGGAAAAGCTGGCAGCAGCCGTCTGCGGCCTGCTCGGCGTCGAGGGAGAAAGCGTTGAATACGGGGTCAGGAGGCTTGAAGAAAGCGGTGAGATAGTAATCGAGGAAATCTGCCGCGAAGAGGCAGTTTATCTAAGCGAAATACGAAACGCGGAATGCAGGGTAGCCTCTAAAATCAGAGAGCTTTCAAGAGAATACGCTGCTAGAGGCGCTTCCGCTGAAAGGGCTGTCGAGAGGGTCGAGGAAAAAACGGGAATCCGCTACGCAAACGCACAGAAGGACGCTCTCTACGCCTGCGCGCGGTATGGCGTTACGGTGCTTACGGGCGGCCCCGGAACCGGAAAAACTACGGCCGTCAGGGGAATGCTGGAGCTCTACGACATTCTGAAAATAGAAACCTTCCTTTGCGCGCCGACGGGCAGGGCGGCAAAACGGCTTTCGGAGCTCTGCCAGAAAGAAGCCTCCACCGTTCACAGACTTCTCGAGGCGGGTTACGGGCAGCGGGACGGGCAAACAAGCTTTATGCGGAATGAAAACAACACTTTGCAGTGCGGAGCTGTAATCGTGGACGAGGCTTCCATGCTTGACGTTTTTCTGGCGGACGCGCTGCTTTCAGCCGTCAAGCCGGGAACGAGGCTTATTTTTGTCGGCGACGCCGACCAGCTTCCGTCTGTCGGGCCCGGTAATTTTTTACGGGATCTTATTGCCAGCGGGCTTTCTCCGGTTATTAAGCTCGGCGAAATTTTCAGGCAGGTAAAAACGAGCGAAATCATATTGAATGCGCACAGGATCAACAGGGGGGAGCTCCCCGATCTTGACAAAAACTGCGGAGATTTCTTTTTTATCAACCGCAGGAGCCCGGCCGGCCTTTCGGATACGGTAAGCGAGCTTTGCAGCGGCAGAATAACGGAGGCTTTCGGGATTGCGGGCGGCGATATTCAGGTTATCTGCCCGTCAAGAATCGGGTCGTCCGGGACCGTGGCCATTAACGCTTCTCTGCAGGAGGTAATGAATCCGCAGGAAAGCGGGAAAGCGGAGGTACGCGTCGGCAATTTTACCCTGCGGGAGGGAGACCGGGTGCTGCAGACCAGGAACAACTACGATCTGTTATGGCATCGCGTCGGCTCAAATGAAATCGGTACGGGAATTTATAACGGAGATATAGGCAAAATAGTAAAAATAGACATTAGGTTTCAGACGGCTAC
>JAUZPW010000149.1 GCA_030705725.1 Bacillota bacterium | reverse complement strand
TGTCACCGGCGCGACCGGTGGCCAAAAGTCCAGAAGGAGGTGCAGAAAATGTCCGACATTAAAAACAGGTATGAATCGGTGTTCGTTGTCGATACGTCTATCGGAGACGAAGCCGTTTCCGCCGTCATCGAAAAATTCAAGGCGCTCGTCGAGTCGAACGGCACGCTCGAAAAGGTTGACGACTGGGGAAAACGCAGGCTTGCTTACCCGATCAACTATAAAACCGAGGGTCATTACGTTCTTGTCGAGTTTACTTCGTCGCCGGAATTTCCGGCTGAGCTTGACCGCGTTTATAAGATCACCGACGGAATCGTCCGTTCGCTGATTATCGCCAAGCAGGCTTCTTAACCGGGGAGGCATATTTATGCTCAACAAAGCTATTCTTATGGGAAGACTTACGGGAGATCCTGAGCTCAGGCACACCCCAAACAATACGGCCGTTACTTCCTTTACCCTTGCCGTAAACCGTTCGTTCGGCAGCAAAGGGGAACAGCAGACCGATTTTATTGATATTGTCGGCTGGGGAAGCACGGCGGAATTTGTTACGAAGTGGTTCCGCAAAGGAATGCTTGTCGCTGTTTCAGGACGTATCCAGACCAGAAACTGGGAGGACAAACAGGGAAACAAGCGCAAATCGGTTGAAGTAGTAGCCGACGAAGTGCATTTTGCCGAGCCGAAGAGGGAATCAGCTTCCCGTTCGGACGAGGCGCCGGGATATGGAAGTATCCCGTCGGGAAGCTCAGGCTTCAGCGAGCTTTCTGACGACGACGGGGAACTCCCGTTTTAATTTTTCGATTGAGGAGGGAAAACATGGCTGACAACGACAGAGAGGTCCGCGAGAGGTCCGACAGGACGGATCGCCCGGACAAGGCCGACAGGATGAATCGCGGCAGAAAACGCAGAAAGGTCTGCTCATTCTGCGCCGACAAAGTGGTTTCAATAGATTATAAAGATACGGCGAAGCTCAGGAGATATATCTCCGAGCGCGCAAAGATATTGCCCCGCAGAATGACGGGAACCTGCGCCAAGCATCAGCGCGAGCTGACTATTGCGATTAAGCGCGCAAGACACCTCGCGATGCTTCCTTACACGGCAGACTGACAAATAAAAATACGAGGGGGAATATTTCCCCCTCGTGCTTTCATTTTGAGGCTATTCTTTTGAGTTCTTGAACGTAAACGCACGGCTCATGCGGGTTATGGACGAATGATCCATGATTTTGCGGCCGTGCTCTTTTATATAGCTTTCGGAAGGCTTTTTGCCGCCGCAGGCCGAATATTCCATAAGCGCGGCAAGGGCGGCGCCGCTTGCCTCGGCCAAAAGATAGTATTTGTCGTCAAGCAGGTATAAAGCGGCGTCTTCGATACCCGGAATAAAGGCGGACGCATCCAGAATGTCGTCGATATTGTCAAACGCAAAAACTTTGCCTGCGTGCATCCTTTCACGAAATACAAAAATTAAAAGCTTATTCTGAAAAGAGTAAAGCTCCGTCCAGAAATTCTGCCAGCTTAAGCCAAGCATTGAGATCACCGACTGGGCGATAGATCGTACAGCCTTATAATCGGTCGTTTCCCCGTCCGGAAGCATATTGTCCGAAAGATCGGCCAAAGTAATCAGAACGCCGTCCTCGCCGGCTTTTATTATTGTCATATGTACTTCACCTTCCAATAAGATTATAGCAACGACGGGGCGCATTTTGCATACAAAATTATTGCCAAAGTATTAATCGGGGACTAAAAACGGTAATAAATTGCATTTTTATTAAATAATAGGTTTTAGTTATTGAGGATATTTGCAAAATCATATATAATTACATGTTGTAACGTGTCCGGATAAATAAAAAGAGGTGGTACCTTTTGGCATATACCTTTCGCGGCGGCGTGCATCCTGATTTTAGGAAGGATTCTACGAGCCACAAGCCTATCGAAGAACTGAAAGCGCCGGAGATTGCCGTGCTTCCGGTATCGATGCATGTCGGCGCGCCCTGCGAGCCGATTGTTAATGTCGGCGATATAGTGGATATGGGGCAGAAAATAGCAGATTCGGAAGCTTTTGTTTCTGCGCCAGTTCACGCGACCGTATCCGGAAAAGTGATTGAAATTGACAAACGGCTTCATCCGAACGGCGGCAAGGTGCTGTCCGTTGTAATACAGAACGACTTTGAGAACCGGCTTCACCCGTCGGTTAAGCCCAGGGATTACGAGCATCTTACCGAGGACGAAATAATCGCAATTATCCGCGAGGCCGGAGTGGTCGGGCACGGGGGCGCCGCTTTTCCCACTCATGTCAAGATAAAATCGGGGGTTGGAAAGGTAAACCGGCTTTTAATAAACGCCGCGGAATGCGAGCCTTATATCACCTCGGACCACAGGGTTCTGCTTGAGCGCACCGACGAGGTGATCGGCGGCGTTACGATACTTATGAAGACTCTCGGCCAGAGCGAGGCCGTTATCGGGATAGAAACCAACAAGCACGACGCGATTGCCGTGCTGAAGGAAGCGATAGGCGGGCGGCAGGATATTAAAATCCATCCGCTCAAGCCGAAATACCCGCAGGGGGCGGAAAAACAGCTTATCGAAACAATCACGGGGCGCGAAGTGCCGTCGGGGAAGCTGCCCGCGGATGTCGGGGCGGCCGTTTTCAATGTGGATACCTGCGGCGCGGTTTATCGCGCCGTGGCTCTCGGCGTGCCTGTAATGAGGCGAGTAGTCACCGTTTCGGGCTCTGCCGTCGCGAACCCCAAAAACCTTAACGTAAGGATCGGGACACCGCTCGAAAACCTGATAGAAGCTACGGGCGGGTTTAAGGAAGAACCCAACAAGGTGCTCATGGGAGGGCCGATGATGGGCGTAGCGCAGTTCTCGCTTTCGGCGCCGGTCATTAAGGGCACCAACGCCGTTCTCGCTTTCTGCGAGAATGAAGCGATGGACGCAAAAAGCTCCGAATGCATACGCTGCGGCAAATGCGTCGGCGTATGCCCCATGAATCTTCTGCCGACATATCTCTACTTATACAGCGAAAACGGAAAACTTGAGGAATGTGAAAAATACGGGGTGCTTGACTGTATAGAGTGCGGAGCCTGCAATTACGAATGCCCCGCGAGACTTTACCTTGTGCAGTCCTTCAGAACGGCCAAACAGCGCATTCTGGACAAACGCAGGAAATGAGGGGAATCTTCCTATGATTGAACTTAAGAATGTGACCGTATCATCGTCGCCCCATATCAGAAATGAAAACGATACGCGGTCGATTATGACAGACGTGATAATCGCCCTAATGCCCGCGCTGGCGCTCGGGATTTTCGTTTTCGGGCCGCGAGCCATCACCGTGACGTCTGTCAGCGTAATTTCCGCGATTTTCTTTGAATGGCTTTACAGGAAGCTGCTTAAAAAGCCGTCCACTATCGGAGACTGCTCGGCGGCCGTTACGGGCATACTTCTGGCGTACTGCCTGCCCGTTACCGTCCCTCTCTGGGTCCCCGCGGTGGGCACGGGGTTTGCCATAATACTCGTAAAACAGCTTTACGGCGGGATAGGCAAGAATTTTATGAACCCCGCGCTTGCCGGACGCGCTTTCCTGTTTTCTTATCCGGTGATTATGACCACGTGGGTAAAGCCGCACACGCCGCTGCCGCTTTTTCTTAACCCGGTGGACGTCGTTACGGCGGCAACGCCGCTCGCGCAGATGAAATCGGGGATGATGCCCGGCGCCTCGGTATTCGATATGGCGCTCGGACAGGTGGGCGGCTGCATCGGCGAAACCTCGGCGCTCGCGATACTCGCGGGCGGGATTTATCTTTTATACCGCAAAGTGATAACGCCGCGCATACCCACAGCGTTTCTCGGCACGGTTGCGATCCTTACATATTTTTTCCCCCGGGGCAACGATCCGCTTCTCTGGATGCTTTCAAATCTCATGTCCGGCGGGCTTATGCTCGGAGCGGTGTTTATGGCGACCGATTACTCGACTTCGCCTGTGACAAAACTGGGACAATGGATTTTCGGCATAGGCTGCGGGCTAATTACCGTTATGCTTCGCTACTTCGGGTCGTATCCGGAGGGCGTTACCTACGCAATTTTGATTATGAACGCAACAGTATGGATAATAGACAAGGCGGCAAAGCCCTTAAGATTCGGCTATATCCACGGGAAGAGGGGGGCTTTCGGCAAATGAGCGCAGAAAAAGAAAGAAAACCGAACGAAAACGGCATCGCGAGGCTCGGCCTTATCCTGTTCACCGTCACTTTTATTACGGCGCTGCTTCTGGGGCTTACAAACGCGCTTACAAAAGACCGTATAGCTTTTGCAAGGAAGCAGCAGGCCTTAGACGCGATGAAGCTTGTGCAGGCTTCGGCGGATGAGTTCGCGCCGGTTGAGGCGGAATACGCAAACGATATGGTTAAAGCCGTATACGAGGCGAAAAAAGGCGGGGAGATTATCGGGTACTGCGTCGAAGCGGGGCCGAGGGGATTCAGCGACACGGTGCAGATAATGGTCGGCATCAGTTCCGAAAACGCGGTGACCGGGGTTTCGGTGATTTCGATATCAGATACGCCCGGGCTTGGAGCAAAGGCCGCGGATCAGCTTTTCTTAAACCAGTTCGCCGGAAAAAGCGGCCCGCTCACCGTTACAAAGGGCGCCGCGACCGGAGACAACGATATACTCGCTTTAACGGGCGCCACGATAACATCCAAGGGAGTGACGAGCGGAGTTCAGGCGGCTCTCGACTGCGTATCGAAGCTGCGCACGGAGGGGATTATTAAATGAACAAATACGCTGCTCTGATGAAAAACGGCAT
>JAUZPW010000148.1 GCA_030705725.1 Bacillota bacterium | reverse complement strand
GCTTGAGCCCCGGTCACGGTTACAGTGCCTGTCGCGAGGCAGTTCTCGACGGTACCTCCATAGCTATATCCGACAATTCCGCCGGCGTCGGCAATACCTGGATTGGCAATATCTTCAACATAGTATGAAGACGCGATATTCACGTTTTCAACGTTTAAGTTTTTTATACAGGCGCTTGTCCATAAACAACCGAAAAGGCCGCATTCCTTTATGGCGTCTGTGCTTATATTGACCCCCTCGATCTTATGTCCGCCGCCGTCGAATGTTCCGTCAAACGGGTATATATATGAATCCTTAAAGTTATACCAGCCTATCGGCGTCCATTCATGTCCCGTCAGATCAATGTCTGCGTCAAGCGTTATAGTATCGCCCTTAAAGTCATCGGTTTCTTCATTTACTAGTTTTGCAAGACCAGCCAGATCTTCCGCCGTATCTATGGTAAATGAGCTCCAATCTTTATTATACCACGAGATATTCGCGTCTTTGTACCAGTTGTCTGCGCCCGCCGCGGACGCTTTTATGGAAGCCCCGGGCATGAAGCCGATAATCATTGCGAGCGTTAACAAAGACGAAACGAGAGCCCTGGTTCTATTTTTCATTTCCTGCTCCTCCAATAGTTGTAAGCAATTATTAAGATAATGTTACTACAATGCATTTTTATTGTGACTGTCCCGAGGTACAGTTTTTGATAAAAAAGCTTTGCAGAAAAAGACAAACTCTTTCTGCAAAGCTTTTTTTTGTATTCTTTTGTTCAGCGGTCGAAGCCTAGACTCCTGGCTTTAATTATGGCTTCAAGGCGGTTATTTACGCCCAGTTTATCAAAAATACGCGCGTTATAGTATTTAACTGTTCTTACCGTAATGAAAAGTCTTTCCGCTATCTCCTGATTAGAGAGTTCTTCGACCATGAGCTTGAGTACGACAGATTCCCGTTCGCTCAGCTGGCCTTTAACAGGGTTATTATCATCCTTTTCGGACTTTTGAAGGCCGGCGGCATTTTGAAGCTTAATATTCTCTCTTGTCAGTTTAAGCAGTCTTTTCGAATATTCCAGGTATTTATTTTTCCCCGTCTCTTTTACCCAGGACTTATATTTAGTAAGCAGGTCCGACATAGGGCGGTTCAGGTCTGCAAAGGTGCGGGCATACCCGTCGTTAAAGCCAAGCTCGAGCGCTTCGTGAAGAGCATCCATCGAGATCTTCGCCTCGCCGAGACGGTCTGCGCAGATCGCTTTCTGGCAAAGCGCCCAGATACGGCTTCCCAGCCTGTCTTCACGCTTCGCAAAGTCCTCAAGCCTGCCAAGCAGGATCATTGCTTCGTCGAGACGGCCAGTCAGGATCAGAAATTCCGCAAAAACTTTGTATTCCAGTTCACGGGACACCGACAGGGCGTCGAATATCCCCAGTCTGTCCGCATTCAGCCATTTTGACGCGTTCCCGGCGTCTCCTCTATTTATGTAGAGCTCAGAAGTAAAGACGTTAAAGAAGTAACTCCAGACCGTATTGTCGGCGTCGAGGACCTTTCGGCCGGCTTCTATTATGTCCAACGCTCCGTTTAGGTTCCCCCGAGCCTTTTTGAGCTTTGCAAGAGTAATAAAACAGGGCACGATGATTCCGGGATTCCGGAGCGCGGATATTCTCCCCACACATTTTAACAATGTTGAGTAGACCTTTTTCAGCTCGTTTTTCTCATAGAAGCACTCGGCCAACACCGCCGAAAAATACGCTGAGAAGTCGCCCAGCACCCGCGGAGCATCCTCAATAATGCTTTCATATACGCCGGTAACTTTATTCAGTCTGCCTTTAAATCCATAGGCTGTTTCCAAAAGGTTCGGCTCTCCGGAGTTCATTTCTCCTACAAAAACGGGAGTTTTAACCGCCAACTGATAAATCCTTCCGTAATAACGAATAATGGAGTCCGCATCCGACCGGAATATCGCCGCGTTCACATAAGCAAGCATAATGTGCGCCTCGAGATAATCCCTCTCGGACTCCGCAAGGCTGCCTTTTATGCGTTCAAAGCATGCCATAGCCTTATCGGCCCAGAGCTCCGCTTCTTCAACCTGATTTTCAATAGACAGTATCCATGAGTAACCGGTGCAGGCCCTGACGTCGCTCTCACAGAGCTCTTGCGGCATGCTCTCGATCCATTTCCTCCATAGAGAGTATTCGCCGTTCTGCGCTACTTCAAGATAAATATCCCATACGAGCGGAAATGCTTTCTCATACTCCTCCGCTTTTAGGTAGCAGTTGATGGAATCCTGGATATATCCGTTTTCCTGATACCATTGCCCGGCAAGACCGAAAAGGGAGCGGCGAACCGACTTGCTTTTCGCCTCGAGCTTTTGCATCAGAAATTCCTGAAAAAGATGATGGTATCTATACCAGGTGTTGTTATGATCGAGAGGAATTATAAAGCTGTTTGTTTCGGAGAGCTTTTTTAATAGCTCCGTACTTCGTTCATTACCGGAAACCATTAGGCAAAGCGGGCCTGTCAGCTTGTCCAGAAAAGCCGTATACGTCAGAAAATCCCTTACATCGGCTGGCCATTTGCCGAAAACTTCGTTTTCGAGCATATCGTCTATATTATGATTCTTTCCTGAAAATGAGTTTACCGAATCGCCGGCTTTCTCTCCGTCTCTTATAGAAAAAGAAGCCGCTACCAGCCCCGCCGCCCAGCCTTCGGTGCATTTTTCCAGAGCCGTTATTTCAGCGCTGCCGAGGTGAACGCCTCTTTGGGAAAACAGCTCAGCCGTTTCATCCGTGCTGAACGCAAGGTCTTTCATTCCGAGCCTGATTGCGGTTTCTCTGCAACAAAGCTTTGAAAAGCCGTAGACTGGCTCCTGCCGGCTCAGAATAATTATGCTGAGCTTCGGCGGCCTATATTTCACGAAATACTCTACGCTATTTATGATGATCCTATTATCGATCAGGTGATAATCATCCAGAACAAGGATAATATCCTCAGGTATTTCATTTAATATATTTATCAGCAAATCTATCGCAATATTGGATGAAACAAGCTCCGGATTAATCGATAATCCTGAGATTTTTTCATCTCCAACTATGCTTGAAAGGGAAGCTTTTATGTAATTCCAGAATCTCACCGGGTCGTTGTCGGCTTCGTCAATGGACAGCCATGCATATTTCACCGATGCTTTCTCAAGAAAGCTTACGACGGAAGTCGTTTTGCCGTATCCGGCAGGAGCCGAGACAAGGGCGAGCCTATATTTTGGAAGAAGCGCCAGTTTTTCTTCGATTTTTTTGCGCCGGACTACGTCTTTACTTATTTTGGGCGTACAGAGCTTTGTCTGGATCAAGGCCTTTCCCCCTTTTTTAGGGTAATACTTTTTATAAAAGATAGTTTATAACAGGCATTTTATAACAAATTCCGTCTTTTTGAAAAGATTTTTTTTAGTTTTTAACCGCAAAGCGAGGTCTGAAAGAAGTTCAAAAAAAGAAGACATCCTTTCATATAACCTGAAAGGATGTCTTCTTCCGTTTTTCGAACCGTAAAAATACAGCTCATTCTATGGTGGACGCTAAGAGACTTGAACTCCTGACCCTCCGCACGTCAAGCGGATGCTCTACCAGCTGAGCTAAGCGTCCATATCCATATTAAACAGTGCAAGATTTATTATAACCGACAAATCGCTTTTGTCAATAACCAAATTTCACTCTTGACATTCTCAGACTTATAAGGCATACTATTCTATGCTAAAAGATTATATTTGGGGGCGTAGCTCAGCTGGGAGAGCGTACGGTTCGCATCCGTAAGGTCGAGAGTTCGATCCTCTTCGTCTCCACCACGAAAAGTCCTGTATCTGCAATAGGTACAGGGCTTTTTCATGCCCTTTGACCCTTATTTTGACCCTTTAAGCTTTGGTCACACTGTGTATGTATTGTTCCATTCTGCTCGCACTGTCACGGCGCATTTGGTCTGATACATGGCCGTAAACATCCAGCGTAAAAGCCGCAGTCGCGTGACCCAGGTTTTCCTGCACCATCTTGATGCTGTCACCGCTCTGAATGGCGGAAACCGCGAAGCTGTGCCGAAGATCGTGGAAACGCACCTCTTTCTGCCCGATCGCATCCAGTGCCGCTTTACAGTGCTTGCGCACGGTGACCGGAGAGAGATGATGTCCGAATTCGTCGGTAAAAACCAGATGGGATTCCTCCCACGCCGGGCCTGCCTGCTGCCGCAACCCTTCCTGTCTCTGCCGCTGTCTGCATAGGATTTCCATGACGGACGGCGCGACGGAGATCAAGCGGGACTTTCCGTTTTTTGGTGAGAGGAAGCGGTAACCCCTCCCCTTCTCATAACAGCGCTGCAACTGCTTGTCCACCAGAATGTTATTCGCGCTGAAATTGACGCACTCCCACATTAGTCCCAGCAGTTCGCCCTGTCGCATACCTGTGAACAGGCCCAGCTGGAAAACGGCCTCGCAGGGGTCGTCATGAATGGCCAGCAGAAACTTGGAAACATTGTCGTCTGCCAAAGGGTGGATTGCAGGCTTTTCAACCCGGGGCGGTTTGCAGGCGCTGGCGGGATTTGCCCGGATCATGCCAAGCTGCACTGCCTGCTGTAAGGCTCGGTGCAGGACGCCGTGCAGGTCTTTGATGGTTTTCGGGGACAGGGGCGCGCGGTCTTCCTCGCCGCGCAGCAGGCGATTGTAGAGCTTTTGGATCGTTGGTGCATCCAAAGCGGACAATTTGATTTGGCCTAAATAGGGCCTGATGTTGTTTTTTGAGTGCGTCTTGTAAGAGACGAGGGTCAGGGGCTTAACATCTGTTGTGTATTCCGCCAGCCAGACATCCAGCCATTGATCCATCGACATTTTGCAGGGTTCGATATAGGTGCCGTTATCCAGTTCGGATGTGACTTCCGTCAGTCTCATCCGAACTTCTTTTT
>JAUZPW010000147.1 GCA_030705725.1 Bacillota bacterium | reverse complement strand
GCAGACTTAATAAGAAACATAAAAAAACGCCGAAAACCGCAGGAATGCTGATGCGGTTTAACGGCGGCATCATAAAGCCCGCGTATAACGCCAGCATAATAATAGCGCAAAGAAGGTTTCTCGGCCCGTAAACCGGCGACACGACCATCATTATCTGCGACCCGAAGCAAAGCAGCAAAGCGTAAAACGGGGCCGCGTTTTTATCCTCGAGATACCTGACGAAAGCGGCGTAAACCAGCGAGGCAAAATATAAAAGCCCAGTCAGGAAATATAAAAGCAGAGCCGGTCTTCCGGCTTTCGCCGTGCTTCCGGTATTTCCGGGCAAAACCTGCCAAAGCCAGAAAAGAAAGGTGCTTACGCTTAAAAAAAGAACCCCGTTTTTATTTTTCAGCTTTACCCCTTGCGCGCTAATGATCGTCCCGATCGCCGAAAGCATGGCCATAAGATGATAAGGCGCCATAATCCCCGAGAACATAAAAGCGATAACCTGATTTCTGATGTTGTATTTAATCAGTGCAAAACCCGTCCCGTGCGCGTTCTCTATCGACGCCCGGTATAAAACCGAGGGCGCGCATAAAACGCTGAGCATGCCGGCTACGGAGGCAGTCAGGCAAACGGCGTAAATCATTTTTCTCTTGCTTTTTCCGAAAACCATGTTTTCCAGAAAGTATAAAATAGTAAGCCCGAAGGTCATTAGGCTCACCTGCTCCGTTGTCGCGGCGGATAAAAAGGCGAAAACGGGCAAAACCCGGCTTTTTTCGCCTTCCGCGCTTAAAAACCACCAGTATATTAAAAGCATCAGAAGCGGATATACATAATTAAACGAGCCCGTAAGCCAGTAAACGCTCTGCCGCGTTACCGAAATGTTAAGAAACCCTAAAGACGCGGCAAATATTGCTCCGGCGGAAGCTGAGCCGTTTTTATTGCCGATTGAAGCCGTCCTCGCGCCGAAATAAACAATTCCCCCGAGCATAAGTGAATTCGCTATCCGCCACAGAATGGGGCTCAACCCCAAAAAGCATGTCGCGAGCAGATGTACAATTACCCTGCCGTTAGCGAGGAAATAATGCTGCCGGTGTCTCGCAAGAAAATAAAGGAAGCCGCCCGAGGTAAAGCGTTTGTAAAAAAAATCGTCGCCGTAAAACCTTACGCTGTTGTTGACCGTATAGGTCAATATTGAAGTAAGCAAAGAAATCAGAATAAGCCCTTTGTACTTTGGAGTTTTCTTTCTGATTTTCAATTTTATGATCACTTCCGCCCCTTTTTTGCGTTCCGGAAAACCAAATGCTCCGAAAGAATGTAGTTAAGCGCCACCGTAATAAAGCCGACTGAAATTTTTGAAAGCATTGCGTCCAGCTTTAATAACGAAAACATAATGAATACTCCCAAAAGTTCAAAGAGCATGGTAATTCCTCTCGCAGCGAAAAAAGCCGCCGCTTCCTTAATAATTCCGGCGGTCCCTCCGGCTTTGCTCCTAAAAACAAAGGTTTTGTTAATTACATAGGCAAAAATAACTGCGCTCAGCACGGATATAAAATTCGAGAGATTTACGTTTAATTTGAAAACATTAATTAATATCCAAAATAAAATATAATTGACTAGCGTAGTCAAAACTCCTGCCGCGGAATATCTGGTTATTTTCGCGGCCCGGCTGTCGGAATTGATTTTTCTTATTGTCATCTCATTTTTCAATTCTTTCCGATACGATGTATCTCGGCCGCTTTTTGACCTCTTCATAAATCCTCGCAAGATAAAACCCTATAACTCCGAGAGAAATAAGTATTGCCGAGTCGGTAAAAAGCACCGATATTTCAAGGGCCATGCCGCGTGTGCCGATAAGCAGCGCAGCAGCTAAAACTAGCATCAAAACTCCGGCATAAAAAATCAGATAAAGCGGCTTTGCCGAAAAAGAGAGCAGCGCGCCGAATGCTAGCCTCATAAGCTTGATCGGCGTAAATCTGCTGCCGCCTTCGAGCCTTTCGTCGACGGTAAAATAGTAAGGCGCTCTTGTAAACCCCGCCCAGCCCGCAAGCCCTCTGAAGAAAGGGTAAGCCTCCCTCATACCGCAAAGCGCTTCGGCTACATGCCGGTCGAATAGCTTAAAGTCGGACGAATTGTCAAGGTTGATTCCGGTCGCCGCTTTGTAAAGCCTGTAAAAGGTTTTGGCGTAAAGTCTGTGAATGCCGCTTTCCTTTCCCCGGGTAATTTTAATGCCGTCTATAATATTCTCGTGCCCGCTTTCCATAAGAGTAAGCATGGCCCTCACGCAGCGCGGCGGGTGCTGCAAGTCTGAGTCCATGATAAGATACCTCTCGGCGGTAATATGTTCAATGCCCGCGAGAATCGCCGCTTCTTTCCCGAAATTTCTCGAAAAGCGGAGCAGATTAATGTTTTTAAGCCCCTCGGCCGCGGCTTTAAGCTCGTCCCACGTATTGTCGGACGAGCCGTCGTCCACAATCATAAAATTGAATTTTATTCCGGATTCGGCGAGTTCATTCAGTATTTCTCCCAAGTTTCTGCGGATTACCTTGCCTTCGTTAAAAACAGGAATTATCACTGCAAGCTCCGTCATTCTTCCGCACCCCGAAAAAGTTTTAATATTAACTAATTATGCTCAGCTTGTTAAAGCCTTATGCCGTATAATAATAAAAACAGATCCTCCGGGCCAAGGCCCTTTAGGATCTGTTTTTCTGTTCTGTAGTTTTCAGTCTGGAATTTGCCTGCCCGTATGGTCTATCGTAAAGTCCTTTTTGTATATAATTTCTGAGACCTGTTCAAATTTATATCCCTTTTGGATTAGCCCCTCGATAATACCCGGCAGCGCTTCGGGCGTGTGCTTCGCCGCGTTGTGGAACAGAATAATAGACCCCGGCTGCACCTTTTTAAGCACCCTTTCCGTAATCTCCGCAGCGGGGAGCTCCTTCCAGTCGAGACTGTCAACACTCCATTCGGTCGGAGTAATGTTATCCTACATCGAAATCGTAGTTCCACCCGATTTCTATTTCATTATTGAACAGTCGAATACGTGATATGAGAAGAGACGCGATGCGGTTCTTTTTCGGAATATCCAAGCTGTCCCACTCATCCTGAATGTCGCAGATTTCCTTGGTAAGCGAATCGTGCCGTCCATTGCTGAGTTTAACCGCTTCTTCCTCCAGAGCGCGGCGCTCCGTTTCCAAGGCGGAGATTTTCTCGTTTAAGTACTTTGCCGTGATGTCGTTTGTCTCCACTGCAAGGTCAATCAGCTTCTTGATGCCTAAGTCGATTTCCTCGATGCGGCAGAGCAGCTTGTTGCGCGCTTTGTTTTCAGCGGTTCCCGCGCAGGATTTCAAATCCGAGTACCGTTCCGCCCATATGAAAATCCGGCCTTCAATGATAGCCTCCACCGTTTTCAGAGCTCCGAGATTCTGCTCGACATCGCAGCAGGAGTACATAGTCCTTCCCGTACAGTAGAGATACCGGTACCGGCCATTATAGCTGGATTTCGGGACAACACTGTGGCCGCACTTTCCGCATTTGAGCAAACCGGTAAGCCATGTTATTTGGGAACGTTTCCGGTTGTCAATCTGCCGGTTCCCGTCCAACCGATATTGACATCGCAGAAACAAGTCGGATGGAATAACTCCGTCATGCGGTGCAAGTGAAAGCGTATGATCGGTCACGTCGGTGTACTTGCGCTCGTGCCCTTCTCGCTTGCCGTAAAGGTAGCAGCCCTTGCCTAGTGTAAAGTCAGATGGTTCATTCGTAAACTTGCAGCCCCTGTTCCGGTAGTAACGATAGACCTCGGCGTCAGCCATGACAGAAACGGGATTTCTCAGAATGCGGGAGACTTTGCAGGAGTCCCAATCCGCCCCGTTCGGAGAAGGCACCTTCTCCGTGTTAAGCACTCGGGCAATAGTACCCAGGGTCATCAGGTCGTCACCGTACATCGTGTAAAGCCGCCTCAGCGTTCTCATCGTGTCGGGATTAACCTCCAGCATCTTCAACGTGCCGTTATCCGTCTTGATTTTCGTTTTGGAGAAACCGAAAGGCGCCGGACCGCCCAGATACATTCCTTTCTCTCCTCGGGAGTAATAGTTGTCCCGTATGCGCTGCTGAATGGTCTCGCGCTCCAGTTGCGCAAAAACCATAGTAATGTTCAGCATAGCCCGGCCTATCGGCGTGCTTGTATCGAACTTTTCCATCGTCGAATTGAAAGACACGCCGTGTTTCTCAAAAAGCTCAACCAGATTGGCAAAATCCAAAACCGATCTGCTGATGCGGTCCAGGCGGTATGTAATTATCCGCTCGATTTTTCCGGCTTTCACATCTGTAAGTATGCGCTGGAATTCCGGGCGATTTAAATTGCTCCCGCTATATCCCTTGTCCGAGTATACGGTGTAGCTGTGTCCGGCGGGAATTTCTTTTATACAAAGCTCAGTCTGCGTTTCAATAGAGATACTGTCTTTTTTATCAATGGATTGACGTACATATATTGCGTCCATAACGTCCTCCTAAAGTTACGGCGCACGATTTGATTTTCGTGCGCCCGTTGTAACCTATTTTTCTTTTGAGCCATCATCTGTTGTCGGTTAGCTTAAGTTCTTTATGTAAATTCAGCTGACTTGAAATCTGAGCTGCGATTCTTTGCTGGTCGGCCTTCGAAAACTCCTTGCCCGGAAATAAGTTTCGTATTTTATATCCGCTGTCCGAAGAAGCTTTCCGCTTCGTTTCTGCCATACTGCCGCCCCCTTGCTGAGATTGTATGCGGCAGGTTTGGCGTATATGTTTATCCTTTTAATTCATCGGGACAATTTTGATTTGGAAGCTTGATTTAATTAAGTTAAAGTTTTATAGTTATTATTGGGTATTTGTGGAAGTTATGTCGAAAAAACTCAAAGAAGTTAGGTTCTGAAGGCTTTATGGATAAG
>JAUZPW010000146.1 GCA_030705725.1 Bacillota bacterium | reverse complement strand
TTCTTTTCTGAAAACCTCCGATAGGAACATTTCGCAGAGCGTTGTCGGGAGCTGGTAAATAAGCCTTCCAACTCCGAGGTTTTCAAAGCTGATAATCGTTTTCTCGCTCTCGAAAACCCGTCCGACGTCGATTGCCACCTGAGCTTCCTTAAAGGACTTCGCAATGTCCTTAAGCTGGCTCACGACCGTGCCAATGCCGATAGCGGCTCCGATACCGTGCTCGGAGTTTAACGCTTCCTCGATGGCCTTTGCGGTTTTGAAAAGCTCCTTAGCGTCGGTGTTTATGCGGACTTCTTTAACAACCACAATGTCCGATTCGTTTATATTGATGACAAAATCCTTCTGCTTGTCCGGAAAAAGCCCGCTTATAGTGTCAAGCGCCGAAATATCCAGGTTGTTCATCTGACGCACAAAAAAAACTACCCTCGGCACATCGTTGCCGAAATGGAGCTCTCTGGATTTAATGGAAATATCTCCGGGCAGAATGTTGTCAAGAATAATATTTTTAATAAATGTGAACTTGTCGTGCTTTTCATCGTAAAGAGAGCGGATATTGCTGATGGAAACCGCAAGAATTCCGCATACGTCTCTTGCCGCCTCATCCTCGCCCTTTACGAAAACGGCGTAATCGAAGCGCGGCGTTAGGCCCGGGACAGGCTTAAAGGTAAATCCAGCCAGAGTAATAAGGCTGTTCGCGCCGTTAAGCTCCATAGCAGCGTCGTCCCATACCTCTCCGATTCTCGGAAGCTCGGTACAGGCAACGACAACGCCCGCCGCATCCATCACGCCAAAAACACGGTCAACGGTGTCTTTCATCTGAAGTATTAAACCCTGGAAGAGACGAGCTGCCATAATACCACCCTTTATAAAGTCTATAATATGTTATTTTAACCCTTTTAGCGTCATTTTTCAACCCTGTATTGTTGAATATGCGTTTTTTAATACTTTGTACACAATTTATAAAATTTCCGTCGTTTTCAGCTTTTTTTCTTCGGTCTGAGTAAGAAACCGCCATTCGCCTGGCAAAAGCGCATCGTCAAGCAAAACGCCGCCGATTGAAATTCTTTTTAGGCTCAGCACCGTTTTCCCCCGGCTTGCAGTCATGCGCTTTACCTGATGGTATTTCCCCTCCCTGAGCGTAACGCGGCCCGCCAGCCCGTTCGTCCCCGGGATGATTTCAAGCCCAGCCGGCCTGCATAAAGTCCCGTCCGAGAGTACGACGCCGTCGGCAAAAGCCTTTTGATCCGCCTCCGACAGCGGTGCCGAAACAGTTATAAAGTACACCTTGTCGACATGCCGTTTGGGCGAAATAACGGAATGGGCGAAGGCTCCGTCGTTTGTCAGAAGCAAAAAACCCTCCGCATCCTTGTCCAGCCTTCCGGCCGGAAACAGTCCCCGCTTTTGAAGCTCCTCCGGCAAAAGCTCAAGAACGGTTTTCTCTCTGGGGTCTTCCGTCGAAGACACATATCCCTCAGGCTTATTCATCATCAGATATAAATTTCTGCGGTATAAAACCGGTTGGTCGTCCAGTCTGATTTCCCCAAAATCCGCATCTATTTTTTCATCCGGCTTTTTGCAGACAACGTTGTTCACTCGGACCCTGCCCGCGCGAATAAGCTCTCTTGCGCCGCTTCTGGTCGCGTTAACGGAGTCCGCGATAAGCTTGTCCAGCCTGATAAGCATAACATACCTCTTTTTTTAGGTTTTATTAAATTTATCACATGTATGCATAATATACAAGAAAAAGCGCGGGCTTCCCCGCGCTGAACCGTGCTTATTTCCGTAACGCCTGCCGGTTATTCCTCTATATAAATGCCGTCGGCTTTTTGCTCATCCTGCCCCGCCGATGCCTTCTCCGCGTCTTTATTTTGGGTTTCCTGAGCCGCCGAAGTATCCTTGTCTTCCTTCCCGGGCATCTTAAAACCGTGCATAAAGCCGTCTAAATTCAAACTGCAGACATCCCCGCCGATAACCTTATCCTTATACACCAGAATATTGGCGCGCGCTTCTTTTTCACCCGAAGGATGGTTTGTAACCTTGTAAGTATACATCATGCATTTTTTGCCTCTGAACCTCTTTAAATCGAAGCCCTGTTCCTTCTGAATTTCGTTATATGCTGTGTAAACCTCGTCGAACTCCTCGGGTATCACGACCTCGCTCATCTCCAGAGGTTCCTCCTGAACTTCCCAGCCGAAACTTTTAATAAACGTCAGTCTTTCCTTATCACTGCCTGCTTTTTTGCTTACGGCCTGCTCCGCCATAGCCTCGTCGCTGCGGCCCCTCGCATAGAGCAGCCGCGTCGGGCTCGCGAGTATCATAGCGCTTATAATCACGGCTATCGCAAGAACTATAAGTATAATTTTTCTCCGGTTAAGCTTGGTCGTAAATATGAACATATTATATCCCTCCGTAATATACTGTTTTAATATATTCAGAAGAGCGCGGAAAAAGAACAGAGACGTCCGGTAACCGGACGCCTCCCTTTGTCTGCCGAAATATTCGGCACTCGAGGGGGAATCCAATTCCCTCTCGATGCCGCTTTATTATTAATACATATCCATTCCGCCGCCCATTCCCGGAGCGGGAGCGGGAGCCGCGGGTTCTTTCTTGTTTGCGACGAGCGATTCGGTCGTAAGGATCATCGAGGCAACGGACGCCGCGTTTTCAAGAGCGGAGCGGGTAACCTTCGTCGGGTCTACTATTCCGGCCTTGATCATATCGCAGTAAGTCTCGTTAAGAGCGTTGAAGCCGTAGCCAACCTTGCGGCTGGTTTTAATTTTCTCGAGAACTACCGAACCGTCGATGCCCGCGTTCGCGGCGATCTGCTTTACGGGTTCCTCAAGCGCCTTGGCGATGATCTTGACGCCGGTCTTCTCGTCGCCCTCTGCCTTCGGCAGGATCTTTTCAACGGCCGACACCGCGTTTACATAAGCCACGCCGCCGCCGGAAACAATGCCTTCCTCAACGGCCGCGCGGGTAGCGTTGAGCGCGTCCTCGATGCGGAGCTTCTTTTCCTTCATTTCGATCTCGGTCGCAGCGCCGACCTTGATGACTGCTACGCCGCCGGACAGCTTAGCTAACCTCTCCTGAAGCTTCTCGCGGTCGAAATCGGACGTGGTGGTCTCGATCTGAGCCCTGATCTGAGCTATTCTGGCTTTGATTTCCTTGCCGTCGCCGCCGCCGTCGACAATGATGGTGTTTTCCTTCTGAACCTTGATCTGTTTCGCGCGGCCGAGCTGTTCGATCTTCGTTTCCTTAAGCTCGAACCCGAGCTCTTCGGAAATGACCTCGCCGCCTGTCAGAATGGCTATATCCTTGAGCATTTCCTTGCGGCGGTCGCCAAAGCCCGGAGCCTTGACGGCGACGCAGGTGAACGTGCCTCTGAGCTTGTTGACAAGGATTGTCGCAAGCGCTTCGCCCTCGACATCCTCGGCGATGATAACGAGCTTTTTTCCGGACTGGACGATCTGCTCGAGAACGGGGAGGATTTCCTGGATATTCGAAATCTTCTTGTCGGTAATCAGGATGTAAGCGTCATCGATAACCGCCTCCATCTTTTCGCTGTCGGTTACGAGATAGGGCGAAACATATCCGCGGTCGAACTGCATGCCTTCGACGACTTCGCAATAAGTTTCGGCAGTTTTGGATTCCTCTACGGTGATAACGCCGTCGGAGGAAACTTTCTGCATAGCGTCGGCTATCAGATTGCCGATAGTATCGTCGCCCGAAGAAATGGCGGCGACACGGGCAATGTCCTCGGAACCGGTGATCTTCTGGGAATTCTGCTTCATAGCATCGATAGCCGCGATGACGGCTTTCGAAATGCCCTTTCTCATAATCATCGGGTTTGCGCCCGCGGCAACATTCTTCATGCCTTCGCGTACGATTGCCTGTGCAAGGAGCGTCGCGGTCGTAGTTCCGTCGCCGGCGACGTCGTTTGTTTTCGTGGCAACCTCGCGAACCAACTGAGCGCCCATATTCTCAAAAGCATCCTCAAGCTCAATTTCCTTGGCGATCGTAACACCGTCGTTCGTGATAAGCGGGGCTCCGAATTTTTTATCGAGCACAACATTTCTGCCCTTCGGTCCGAGGGTAACCTTGACAGTATCGGCAAGCTTGTTGACGCCGCGCTCTAAACCGTGTCTTGCGTCTTCGCCGAAAAGTATTTCTTTGGCCATGTTATTGCCTCCTTATTTATCTTAAATTATTCGACTACCGCGAGAATGTCGTTCTGACGGACAATAATCAGCTCGTCGCCGTCAATTTTAACTTCAGTGCCGGAGTATTTGCTTGTAATAACCCTGTCGCCTTTTTTGACCTGCATTTTTACTTCCTTGCCGTCAACGATACCGCCGGGGCCTACCGCTATTACTTCGGCGACCTGAGGTTTTTCCTTGGCGCTCCCGGTCAGAATAATACCGCTTTTGGTGGTTTCTTCGGTTTCGACCATTTTAATGACGACCCTGTCTAATAAGGGCTTCAAGTTCATTTTATATACCTCCTGTTAATTTGATTTTCTAACTTTATTAGCACTCTTTATCCCTGAGTGCTAAAGCTATTATAGATTATACAATAGAAATTGGCAAATTGCTATTTAGTCAAATTTAATCAAATTCAAATACGAATTGCCTGTAATCCCAAATTATCCCGCCAAAGCTACCGATTTCTCATTATTTCTCTATTTTTTATAAATTATTCAACGCATAAAAAATACAGCCGGCTTATGAAGCCGACTGTCAGACTGTAGACAAACTCTGTTTATGGTCTTTTCAGAATCCTGAGCCTGCAGGCTCGTTTTGCAAAACTTGCTTTGCGCGAAAGAAGAGAGTGTGAACAAGTTTTGCAAAACTTAAATCTCGTCTTTTTCGGCGACATGCGCGTCGAAAAAGACACACTGTCAAGCCTGTTATGCAGGCTTGACGCACTTTAGTCTC
>JAUZPW010000145.1 GCA_030705725.1 Bacillota bacterium | reverse complement strand
CTGATCCGACCTCGGACGCACAGGTCAAAGCCGGAGACAATGTTACGGTCGTAATAAGCCTGGGCGCGAAAGTCAGCCTTGTTAAAGTGCCGAGCGTTCTCGGAATGAGCGAGGCGCAGGCAAAATCTGCGCTTGAAAGCGCGGGGTTGCTTCTGGGTGACGTGGAGACTATCGAAAGCGAAAAACCAGTGGGTACCGTCGTCGAGCAGAAAGTTCCGGCGGGACTTGAGATTGACGAAAAAACGGGTGTAGATGTCGTTTTAAGCCTCGGATCAAAAAAACCGGCTGAAACGGGAAACAACGGCACAGGCGGTAATTCCGGAGGTACCCCGCAGGACCCGGGCGACACGGGCAATAATTCCGGTGAAAAAACCGTAAACCAGAATATTGCGCTTAAATCGTCCCCCGAAGTTCAGCATGTCGTTGTCAAGTTAAACGACGTAACGGTTTACGACCAGATTAAAAAGGCGTCAGACAAGCAGATAACGGTACCGTTAACGGGCTCCGGAAGCGGATATCTGAAGGTTTATATAAACGACGTTCTGACATATGAATCCGTGGTACCGTTCAACTGATGATGAAGCAGGGTATTGTGTTAAAAGGAATAGGCGGATTCTACTACACCGATACGGAGAAAGGCATCTATGAATGCCGCGCCCGTGGGAAATTCAGGCTCTCCGATATAAGCCCTCTTCCCGGCGATCATGTTATATTTGAAGCCGCGGAGGATAAGACGGGTTATCTTATGGAAATTTTGCCGCGCAAAAACGAGCTTGTCCGTCCTGCGGTCGCAAATGTCGACAACCTTTTTATTGTCGCGTCGACGACGGAGCCGGTGACGGACCCGTTTCTGGTCGACAAGATTTCCGCAATAGCGATTCACAGTAAAATACGTGTTATACTTTGTGTGAATAAAAGCGATCTCGATCCGTCCGACGAATTCTGCGCAATTTATGCCGAAGCGGGCTTTGACGTTATCCGCACAAGCGCCGTAAGCTCGGAAGGGCTGGACGATATAAAGAGGTTTTTACCTAGAAAGGTTTCTGTATTTACAGGAAACTCCGGAGTAGGAAAATCCAGCCTAATTAACCTCCTGTTTCCTGAAATGCAGCAGGAAACGGGAAGCTTAAGCGAAAGAATAGGCCGCGGCCGTCATACAACGAGAAAAGTTGAATTGTTTAAGTTATATATAGACAGCTATATCGCGGACACCCCGGGCTTTTCAGCTTTCGACCTGACAAAAATGAACCCGCTTAATAAGGAAGACCTGGAAAACGCGTTTCCCGAGTTTTCCGCGTATCTCGGAAAATGCCGGTTTTCCGGCTGCTCGCATGTAAAAGAAAAAGGCTGTGCCGTATTAAAAGCCATTTCCGAGGGAAGGATCGCCAAAAGCCGCCACGAAAGCTATGTGCGGCTTTTAGGCGATATAAAAAGCAGAAAGGAATGGGCGCAGTAATGAAAAAGGCAATCCTTTTCGGAGCGTCAAAAGAGCAGAACCTTTCATATCTTGAGCTCCTGCGAAAACAGCTCCCGGAAGCGTTTGTCATATGCGCCGACGGGGGTTACGAAACGGCAAAAAACGCAGGCTTTACCCCGAAGGTTTTGGCTGGCGATCTGGATTCTTATTCGGGACAGGCAGAGGATGCCGAGCTTTTGCGGCAGCCGCCCGAAAAGGACGATACCGATCTTAAAATATGTCTTGACGTTGCTCTTGAGCGCGGCTTTACCGATATTCTGATCGTTGCAGCGTCAGGCGGAAGGCTCGACCACTACCTTTCCAATATATTTCTGCTCGAATACGCAGCCGAGCACGGCGCTAAAGCGGAGCTTATAAACGCTAAAAACCGTGTATTTCTGCACAACGGAGGAAAAATGCTTTTAAGGCGCGACGAGGCTTACCGTTATTTCAGTCTTCTTCCGCTTGACTATACGCTGTCCGGGGTTACATTAACAGGGCTTAAATACCCGCTCCGGGACGTAACGTTAAAACGGCCCGGCGTAATATCCGTCAGCAACGAACCCATATGTGAGGAATATACCGCCGAAATAAAAAAAGGCAGGGCTTTGATAATTTTAAGTCGGGATTAAGCTTATTATTAGTTAAAACGCATGGAACAAAATATAGTTCTCCGCACTATACTGTAATGAACGGGCGAGCAATGTCTAGTAAGACTCAGGCTTACGGAGGTGCGGCGAAATGAAAGTAATCGTGGTAAAGCCCCCCAGATTTTTACGGGGAATACTTAAGCGTTTTTTTGGCATGTACGACGATTAGACGTAAAAGTGCGCCGCCCCGGCGCACTTTTATGCGTATGGAATGTTAAATCCCGGGCCGCTGTTAACGGTCCGGGATTTTTTTTTTTGGAATATTTGTAAAGTGGACGAAATATAAATTTAGTAGAATTCATCCGTAAAAAGGAGGATGGCATAATAATGGAACTCAAAAAAAGGACTGTCAAATATTATGAATCTGTAATGGAAAAGAGTATAGTTCACTCCGAAAGCGCGGAAATGATCGTTTCAGACGCGTACCCGGATTTTGAACGTATTGTAAGCGCCGTCGGCAATGTCTTTATAAAGGACAAGACGGCGCAAAACGGCAGGGTGCTTATTTCCGGTGTTGCCAAGGTAACGGCGCTTTGCAAGCCCGAGGCAGGCGGGAAAATCCATCGCGTAGATGTTCCGGTAAACTTCGCGCATGTCGAAGAAGGCACGCTAATTACACAGAAATCATATATTTCAGTTCAGGCGGCAGTCAGAAACATCGAGCCGCGACTGGTTAATCCCAGAAAAATTTTTGTACGCGTAAATATTTCCTTAAAAATCACCGCTTATGAAGCCTCGGAAAAAGAAATATGCTACGAAATCGCGTCTGAGGAAAATGAAAACCTCCAGTTGTTAAAAAACCAGTACGAGACTATGCTTGCGATAGAAATAAAGGAAAAAAGCTTTACGGTAATTGAAGATGTAGACATAGATCAGGTCGCGGAAACACATGAGCTTTGCGGACACAAAATCAGTGTAAGAAATGAAGAAACCAGACTTACAAAAAACAAAGCCGTGGTCAAGGGCAGCCTTATGGTTCACCTAACGGCACTTAACGCAGCTACGTCGGAACTGAGAGGCCATGATTTCAGGCTCCCGTTTTCGCAGATACTCGAAATGGAAGGCATCGACGAGACCTGTGAGCTGAAAATCGCGTCGCACATTAAAAACGCCGATTTTGTAGTCGGAGGAGGAGAGACCGGCACCTCCAGAAAACTTCAGTGCATGGTTTCCGTTGAGATTTTTGCCGTCGCATACGCAAAACAGATTGTGAACGCGGTTTGCGACGTTTACAGCACAAACTTTGAGACGACTCTTGAAACGGCCCCCTGCGTTTTTACATCCCCGGGCGCTACCAGAGAACGCATTGTGGAAGTAAACGAGGCAGTAAAGCTTGATTCGCCCGTTCTTTCCGTTATAGACAGCTCCGTTTCGCTGTCGGCTCCGGAGATGATATCCGACCCGCAGTCAAAGATAACTTCGACAGCCTATGTATCTGTTCTTTACCAGAACACAGCGAATGAGCTTTCTTCCGGAACCGCGGCGATAAACGTTGACTGCATGGATCCGGTCGCGGGAAAAGACGGAGCGGACATAAGCTGCGAATGCTCGTCGTACCATGTTTCCGCAAACCCGGACGGCAGCGTGCAGGTATCCATGTCGGTGCTTTTCGAGACTGAGGAAAAGGTAAGCGTTAAAATCCCGCATATAAAAAAGGTTTCCTTAAACCATGACCGTAAAAATGAACAAAACCGCAATTTATCCTTGATTCTTACATACATGCCGGGCGGCGAAAGCCTTTGGTCCGTCGCGAAACGTTATAATACGACAGCCTCGCAGATTGCCTCAGCAAACGGTTTTACGGCTGATGAAAAAATCCCGCAGGGAAGGATGCTCCTGATTCCGATTGAACGCTAAGTTTATGGTAAGCTTGTTCTAAAACGGACCTGCCGTAAATATATTAAAGCAAAGAATGGAAAAAATTAACCGCTAGGAGGAATGGGCGTGGAAAGCCGCAATATCTACGAGGAAATCGCGCTGAGAACAAACGGCGATATTTATATCGGCGTCGTGGGCCCTGTCAGAACGGGAAAATCCACATTTATAAAGCAATTTATGGAGACCCTTGTCATTCCGAACATTGATAACGTCTACCGGCGCGAAAGGGCAAAAGACGAGCTTCCGCAAAGCGGTTCCGGCAGAACAATAATGACGGCTGAGCCAAAGTTTGTACCCGAGGAAGCGGTCGAGGTCACGCTCGCCGGAAATACAAAGGTAAAAATCCGCCTGATCGACTGCGTCGGATACATGGTAAAGGGCGCGCTCGGTCAGTATGAGGATTCGATGCCGCGCATGGTGACGACGCCGTGGTATGAAAAAGCCATTCCCATGGGAGAGGCCGCGGAAATCGGCACGCAGAAGGTAATATCCGATCATTCGACTATCGGGCTTGTTATCACAACTGACGGCAGTGTGACAGACATCCCGAGAGAAGATTACATAGAGGCCGAAAGCCGAGTAATAAGCGAATTAAAAGAAATCAACAAACCGTTTCTGGTAATTTTGAATACGGCGAACCCGCATTCCGAAGTCGCCCAGAACATTAGAAAGCAGATTGAAAGCACCTACGGCGTTACCTGCCTTACGGTCGACTGCATGCGTATGACAAAGGACGAAATCAACATGATACTTCGTCAGGTGCTTTACGAGTTCCCGGTTTCCGAATTCGGCATATCGCTCCCCAAATGGGTCGGCGCGCTCCCGCCGTCGCACCCTCTCAAAAACGCGATCTACTCGGGAATTATGGAACGCGCGGTAAATCTCAAAAAGATCCGCAACGTCGAAAGCGCCGTTGCCTCCTTTGCCGAAATCGAGAATATAACCGAAAGCTCGGTAGAAAGCATAAATCTCGGCG
>JAUZPW010000144.1 GCA_030705725.1 Bacillota bacterium | reverse complement strand
TTCGAGACGGAGCTTTTCCTTAAGCTGCTCAAAAGCCGTAAACAACGCGCCGATCCCGTCCGGCTGCATATCCTCGATATAAAGCTGGTACTGCCCGTTTTTCGGAAAAACCCCTATGCGGCCGAAGGCGATAACCTTCATTCCGTTTTCGGGCCTGAACCTGAGCTTCAGCGCATCATAACGGAACATGGCGCCGTTCAGCGTAGCACCTTCGTCCTTTAACGTCAGGTAATGATGCCCCGACGAATGCAGCTTGTAGTTTGAAATTTCGCCCCTTACGAATACATTCTGAAGGCCGGGATCCGCTTCGAGAAACGCTTTTATGCGCGTTGTGATTTCCGTAACGGTGTAAACGTTTCTGTTCTGCAAGATCATACCTCCAGTTTAAGCGCCGCAAGATACGCGACGCCTAACGCGTTGTCGCCGGATAGCCCGGGCCCCGCAAAAATAGCGCCCGTCTTTTTAAGCTCTTCCCCTATCATTCTGTTCGCCATTACTCCGCCGGAGCAAAGAAGCGGAAGATTATACTGCTTTTTCACTTTCAGCGTCACATCTAAAACGGCGTTTAACACAGTGCTGATCGCGAAATAAGAAATATCTTCGGGCTGCCGGCCGGCCTCCGCCTGCTCATTAATTTTGTTTTCAGCGCCTGAAAGTGAAAAAAATAACCCGTTCGTTTTTACCCTCATGTAGTTTTTGGCCCCGGCGCCGGCGGATAAATCGTCCAAAGCCTCACCGGCAGGAAACCTGAGCTTAAGTAAAACGCCCGCGCGGTCAATAAGCTGGCCCGCCGCGAGATCATTCGTCCCACCGATGACCAGGGCATCGATCACGTGGTCTTTGTCCGGTCTGACAAGAAGAAGCTCGCTAGTGCCTCCCGAAAGATGCCATGCCAAAAACTCGCCGCTTAAAAGGTCCTCTCTGCCGGCTGAAAGCGCGGCTGCAGCCAAGTGCCCCTCTTGGTGCGAAAACGTAAAAAACTGGATTTTAAGAGCGTCAGAAATAATTTTCCCGGTGCTCTTGCCCGCGAGAAAACACGGCATATAAGAATTCTCCGAGCGCCGAGGCGCATATGAAACCCCGACTGCGGAAAATTCTTCCGGTGCCTCCATGGCAGGCTTCAATATTTCGGGCAGCGCCTTCGTATGAAGAAACAAAGCGTCGTTTTGCCTTAATCCAAGCTCGCCGCGCGGTACGTCGAGCAGCTTCCCGTTAACAAGCCACTCTCCGTCTTTTCGATAAACGGCGGCCGAGGTTTTGTAATTGCTGGTGTCTATGCCGAGCGTGCCTGTCATTTCGGAAGCTCCTCGCGGTAGAAAGTGCCGAGCACCCCGTTAATGAAAGACGCCGCCTCGGGCGAATCGTATATTTTAGCAAGCTCAACGGCTTCGTTAATCGAGGCCGACCTCGGTATATCCGGCATATAAAGCATTTCATACATCGATATGCGCATAACGCAGACCGATATGCGCGAAATCCGGCCGAAATTCCAGCCTTTCGTATATTTTTCGATATATGAGTCAAGCTCCGCCAAGTGGAGTTCAATGCCCTTAACCGCCTCTTTCAGATACGAAAGCTGCGATACGGGAATTTTATCGCTGAAATTTTCATATTCCAAAGACAAAGAGCGCAAAAATTCCTCAGACAGGTATTCGTCAAGTGTATTGTCCGCGTCGTTTTCCGTAAAGCTTATGGCGAATATAACATGCAGCGCCATTTCGCGGGCCGTTCTTCTGCTCATCGGTACCTTCCTAACTGCAAATAATAATAACTAATTATACACATATAAAGTAAGAATTACAATCAAACAAAAAAGATTCTTCGAGTCGAGTGCTCCCGGTAAACGGCTCGAATCGCCGCTTTCGGCCCCAAATCGAAGGATCTTTTTATCTTATCCGGATTTTAATATTCCACGGCGCTGAAACTTTATCCCCTTTTCAGCCGAGCTTCGTCGGCGTATACTTTGCGAACTTCCCGTCCTTTACTACAAAGTAAGAAAGTGTTCTGTCCTGAACGTCGCCTTTTTCGTCGAATTTGATGTTTCCGCTTGCGCCCTCGAAAACATCCATTTTGTGCAGCGCTTCGATCAGCTGCTGCTGGGAAAACTCGGATCTTATGGTCTCCAGCGCATGGGCGTACGCCATAAACGCATCGTAGCTGTTTGCCGCCAGTTCGCCCGGCGTTTCTCCGCCGCTTTTTCCCCTGTATTTCGCTACGAACGACGACGTCATATAATCCGGGCTGGAGGGATCGAACGGAGAAACCGTAAACATTCCCTCGGCGGCCTTGCCAGCTTCTTTGAGCAGCTCCGTGTTCATACAGGAAGAGCTTGAAAGAACGGCTGCCGAAAGGAGACCTGTACCCGCCCTCTGTCTGAGAAAACCGGAAGCGGCGGCGTAGCCGCCTATAAACAAAACGCAGTCTGCCCCGGCATTTTTAACGGCTTTTATCTGCCCTGAAAAATCGCCGCCTTTTCCCGAAAAGCTCAGATCGGCCGCCGGGGTAAGTCCGAGCTTATGCAGCTCTTTAAGAGCCACATCTCGCCCTCCCTTTCCGTATTCCGTATCGTCGGACATTAAGGCGATCTTTTTGAAACCCAGCTCTTTAACGGCGAAATTTGTCTCCTGAGAAATTATCTGCTCGTCGTCCATGCAGGTTCTGAAATAATTTTTATAATTTTTATCCGTCATTGCCGGGTAAGTGTTAGAGCCGGATATTATCGGCAGATTAACGCCAGAATATATCGGAAGGGCGGCGAGTGAGCAGCCGGAATCAATGTGGCCTATAACGAAACGTATATTCTTATCAGAGGCTATGCCCTGAGCGGCAGTAAGCGCCTGGCTTTTCAGGCCCTTGTCGTCATATACGTCGAAGGCAAACGTGTTTCCGTTTATGCCCCCGGATTTATTAATCTCGTCCATGGCGATTTCAATGCCCAGCTTCTGCTGGCGTCCCGATGCCGCGCTGCCGCCGGTCATGGGCGCGACGGAAGCGAATTTTATGACGCCGCCTTCTTTTTTCCCACAGGCTGAAAACGCGCAAATACAAGCTGCGCTAAGAAGCAGCGCCAAAGACCTGCCGAAGTTTTTGCTTAGCTTCATTTTATTACATTCCATTCACAAATCTTTTCGCTTTACTAGAAGTTATTATGCTCATAATTTCCTTTTCCTATAGATTAATCGCTAAAATCGGTGCAATAAAAAAACGGGAGCTTTCGGCTCCCGTTTCAGCGTGAAGACAAAGTCTTCACGCTTCAAAACGAACAGGTTCGTTTTGAGACTAAAGTGCGTCAAGCCTGCATAACAGGCTTGACAGTGTGTCTTTTTCGACGCGCATGTCGCCGAAAAAGACGAGATTTAAGTTTTGCAAAACTTGTTCACACTCTCTTCGTTCGCGCAAAGCAAGTTTTACAAAACGCGCCTGCGGGCGCTGGATTTTGAAAAAAACATAAACAAAGTTTGTCTACAATCTGAAACGGGAGCTTTCGGCTCCCGTTTTTATTGCTCATATTTTAGGCTTTCGGCTGCTTTTCCGGATCGCGTTCAAAAAAAACTCCTGTGACATGGATGTTGGCGGCGTTTACCTTAAGCCCGGTCATAGACTCGACAGCCGAGATAACGCTTTCCTGCACTTTGCCCGCGACATCGCAGATCACATAACCGTATTTAATAAGAAGGAATATATCAATTATTACTTCGTCGCCTGTAAACTGGATTTTTACTCCCCTTGACAAATTTCTTTTGCCAAGCAGCTCCGCAATATCGCCGCCCAGGCCCGAGGAAAGGGAACTAACCCCCTTGACTTCGGAAGCTGCCAGCGCAGCGATAGACGCGACAACATCCTCGGAAATTCGGACGCTTCCCTGCTCCTGCAACGACGCCCAGTAATCTTTATTGTCGGCCATATGTTCCACCTCTCTTAAGCGGATTTTAACACATTCCGGCCCAAAATAAAAGTTAATTTTTCAGAATGTGTCAAAGCGCCTTCAGTTTGTTTCAATGATTTTTATCTGAGAGGCGTCAACCGCAGCCTCATCCATGACAATATCCGCAATCTTCGCCGCGTCCTGATCCTTAAGTCCGTCCGCCGGAGCTTTTACTACCACGGTTACCTTCTGGTCGCTTATTGAAACTACGCAGTCGGTGTAGCCCTTGGCCATAATAAGGTTTTCGATTCTGGATTCGCGGACTGCTGCGGCCGCCATAGACGCAAGCTCTGTCGAAGCCTTATCGCGGCTTTTTTCATCGACCTTCTGGTCGGCCGCCGTCTCCTTGAGTATGCTCATGGCTTCGTCCCTTGCGCGCTGCCGTGTAAGGCGAGCCCGCGCGAAGTAGCCGGTATCCGCCCCTTCCTCCTCGTTCGCCTTATCCTCGCCTTCCGAAGATTCCTTTTTGGTTTCTTCCAGGTCTTCTTCCTGAGTGTTTTCGACAAGCTTAGACTCGCCCAGTATTTTGCCCGTCTCTTCAGTTTCCTTTGCGGCGGTCAGGTCTTCCTCGGGCGGCCTCGTATAGCTCCAGTTTAAATAAACGGCAACGCAAAGCATAAGTACCACAACCGCGCCGACCGCACTGCCTTTTTTTATGACCATATTAAATGTCCTCCTCAGCTTTTCATTTTTATGACAGAAATATTATCATACGTAATTCCGGTAAGCGCGCATACAGCTTCCGTAATCTCAAGTTTTATTTTCTCGTCGGCGGCGCCGTCGCATATAATCAGCGCTCCCCTGTATTCCGGCAGGTATTCTTTTACGGTAACGGGCGATTCGCCGCCCGCGTCCGATGAAACGACCATCGGCTTTGAATCGCTGTCCTTTTCGTAAGCCGCGTTGTCCGATGTGCCTGCGTTGCGGAGGCTTTCGCTCTGATCAAGAGCGTAAACCGATTCCGAGCCCGATTTTATTGTCAGTGCCACCTTGACGCGCCCGACGCCTTCCATTGACGACAGCATTCCCTCAAGCTTTTTCTCCTCCTCGGACAAACTGAACGAAGAGACCTT
>JAUZPW010000143.1 GCA_030705725.1 Bacillota bacterium | reverse complement strand
CTCGGGCACCTGGCCCGCGGCAATTTTTCTCGCCAGGCCCTCTGCCACGGCGGTTTTGCCCACTCCGGGCTCGCCGATGAGCGCCGGATTGTTTTTCTGACGGCGGGATAAAATCTGAATGACGCGTTCAATTTCCTTGTCGCGCCCGATAACGGGGTCAAGCTTGCCGCGCCTCGCCATATCCGTCAGATCTCGGCTGAATTGGTCGAGCGTCTTCGTGCTGCTTTTGTGAACCCCCTGGGCTGTTTTCGCGGGGTCCTGCTCCGGAGCGGCGCTCTCCTCGCGCTCCGAACCCGTCATAGCGATAATACTTTTATATAAAGCGCGCAGATCGACGTTCATCGAGGAGAGAAGCCTTATAGCGACGTTCTCGCCCTCACGTATCATCCCCATTAAAAGATGCTCCGTGCCGATATAGTTGTGCGAGAGCCTCGCGGCCTCCGCGGCGGCAAACTCGATTATGCGTTTTGTGCGCGGGGTCATGCCCTGAGGCACCCCGGCGCCGGAGTTGCCCTGACCCACAGCCTCGATAATTGCGTTTTTCGCTTTTTCCTCGGTTATTCCGACGTTCTGAAGCGCCCTCGCGGCGACGCTTTCTCCCTCGCGCAGAAGCCCGAGCAGAAGATGTTCGCTGCCCACGTAGCTGTGGCCGAGCTCCACCGCCGACTCGTGTGCGAGCTTAAGGGCGTTTGTGGCCTTTTCGGTGAATCTATTTTCAAAATACATAAATCTCTTCCTTTCCTTTATATTGCTTTAAGCCTGCTGGATAAGGTTTCGCGCATATATGCGGCTCTTTGCCGGTCGCGGTCGTTCGGCGGCAGGGAGGAACCGTTTTTAAGCGAAATGCCGGCCGGCCCGATTTCGTAAAGAATGCGGCTGATCTCGTCAAAATCAATGCCCGAAATCAAATTGCACGCAACTCCGAGCCTCAAATCCGAAATCAGGTTTTCGGCTTCCCCGGCGCTTAAAAGCCGTGCGCTCCGCAGGATCGCCGCCGACCGGAAGATCCTGTCCTCGAACGTGTCCCGGGCGTCCGTCATCGCGGCTTTTCTGAGCGCCCGCTCCCTCGCTGTAATCTGGTCGGTTATGCCGGTGAGCCTTTCGATTATCTCGTCTTCCGAAAAGCCGAGCGTGAGCTGGTTTGAAATCTGGTAAAGATCGCTTTTGGCCTTTGACCCCTCGCCGTAGACGCCTCTCACGGCTATCCCGATTTTCCCGGTGTCCGCGACCATGCGTGAAATCTCCCCGAACCGCGTCAGCATAGGCAGATGCATCATGACGGAAGCTCGCAGCCCGGTCCCCAGGTTCGTCGGGCAATGGGTCAGGTAACCCAGCTCCTCGTCGAAAGCGATCGTGAGCGTCTCATCCAAAAGCATGTCCAGCATCACGGCCTCCTTGAGGCATTTGTCCGGGCAGAAGCCGTCGCCCATGACCTGCAGCCTGATATGATCTTCTTCGTTCAGCATTATCGAAATATGCTCGTCGTCCGAAAGCAAAAGCGCGCGTTCGGAGCGGGAATTCGCGAACTCCGGGGATATCAAATGACGCTCGACAAACGACTGGATTATCAAATCGTCAAGCCCGTCCATCGCGATGTATTTAAGCTTTGCGTTCAGCGCCGGGCTTTTTTCAAGCGCATCGCGGACCGCGCTTATCATGTCCTTCGCCCGCTTTGCGTCAAGCTTCGTCGCAAACGGGTACTCCTTAAGGTTTCGGGCGAGCCGCACGCGGGTGCTGACGGCAATATCCTTCTTGTCGGTTAACTTGCTGCTTCCGGTCATTTTTCCCCGCCCTCCTTAAGCGCTTTAAGCTCGTCGCGCAAAACGGCGGCCTGTTCGTATTCCTGAGCCGCAACGGCCTGCGCAAGCTTTGTTTCAAGCTCCTTGATGCGCCTCGCGGGCGACTTTGCTATCCGTCCCGGCACCCGCCCCGTATGCACGGCGCTTCCGTGTATTTTACGGATGTATGGCATGAGGCTTTCGTGGAACGTGTCGTAGCAGTTGGCGCAGCCGACCCTTCCGTATTCGGAAATATCCTCGAGCGTCGAGCCGCAGACCGGGCAGACGCCTCCGGTCGGGCGGGCTTTGCCGTATGTCTGGGGCTGGCCCATCAGGCTCGAAAGGATTCCGTTTAATCCGAAGTCGCCGGAGAAGAAATCAAACCCTCCGAATTCCTTCGCGCATTCGTCGCAAAGCCGCATTTCCTTTATCTCGTTGTTCGACACGGTTTTCAAATAGGTCGTGGCCTGCCTTTTTTTGCAGTTTTCGCAAAGCATAAAATCGCCTCCCTTATGCCGCTCTGAACCGGCATATAATAATGTCCTTTATAAACCGAATTTATCCCCAAAAATGTTACACCGTCATGCCTGCCGCCCGCCGTTTATCCCTCTCAGCTTATAAGCGCCAGAAAGGCGGTTTTCAGTATCGACGCTCTCAGGGCGTTGCGGATATCGGAAGAAACGGGGGAAAGCGCGCGGTCTGAAATAACAGCGAAAAGTATCCTCGCCTGATCTTCTTCTATTTTTCCCATGTCGAGCAGGTTTTCGATAAACATGTATGCGCTGCGCGCGTCTATTTCGTCGCCCACGGCGTTGACGGTGTGCATCACCGCAGTCTGCGGGTCAAGGCTTACGCGCGTAATCCTGATATACCCGCCGCCTCCCCTTCTGCTTTCGACCAGAAAGCCGTGCTCGGGAGAAAAACGGGTCTCTATCACGTAGTTTATCTGGCTGGGCACGCACGCAAAGCGGTCGGCGAGCTCGCTCCGCTGAATCTCGACAATTCCGCCCTTGTCGTTTAGGAGCGAATTAAGAAAAGATGCAATTGTGTCCGATATCCGCATTTAAGCATTCCCCACTTTGACATTGACTATCTTTGATGTTTAATTATATTGTAATCCGCCTGAAAAAATAAGCAAGCGGAACACTGACCAAATCTGACTAATGGCGGCGGTTCAGGGCGGACTGCCCTAATCAGGCTTTTGTTTTCTTTTTATTTTTTTGAATTTCTTCCGTTTTCGCCGGGTTTGACGGCGAGCTTTGATGTTCTCCGAATCTTTTGTGAGGCTGGCTCCGGCAGGCTATATCCGGAGAAAGCTCTCCCGAGGCCTCAATGTCGGGGTTTGTGCGGTGAACGGGCATAAAAAAACGCATCCCTTCAGAAAAAATAACGGCGCATATATTGTTGCCTTTGTGCGGCGTTATTATTATTCGCTTAAAAATAATTGGTAAAATGTAAAAAATTTTATAATAGACGAACTTTTAATTGCATTTTGGCATGTTCGTGCTACAATGTATGTTGAAATATATCTGGAGGTGCATTATGGCTTACATAATAAGCGACGAGTGTATCAGCTGCGGAACCTGTGAAGGGGAATGCCCGTTGTCCTGTATCTCTGCCGGCGACGGCAAATACGTGATCGACGCGGACGCCTGCATAGAGTGCGGCTCCTGCGCCGCAAGCTGCCCCGTTGAAGCGATTAAAAAAGACTGATAAAAAATAAAAAAGAAAAGCCGTGCTTTAAGCACGGCTTTTTTTCGTCAGGGGACAAGGGGACGGTTCATCTGTCTTAGTCCGTTCCTTGTTAAGAACTCGAAAATCAAGAAAAAGCGTGAAGGAGGCCTTCCGGGGCCCCGCTTCACGCTTTACCCGCCAAAACGGCGGCTATTTCATAAAAAAGTATAAAAAAATAAAAGCCGTGATAATCACTGGCTTTTATCTTTTTGTCATTTCGCGATTTGGCTTTTACACGCTGAGCAGACGTTCTTCCCCTTGAAATCCTGGATTCCGTCCGAGCTTCCGCAGAAAATACACGAAGGCTCGTACTTCTTTAGCATAATAGCGTCACCCTCAACGTATATTTCAAGGGCATCCTTCACTTCGATGTCAAGAGTACGGCGTAACTCGATTGGCAGTACAATTCTTCCGAGCTCGTCTACCTTCCTTACTATGCCTGTTGACTTCAAAATATCACTCCTTCCGGGCTTTACGAATCAATTTTAACAAACATGTTATTTATTGTCAAATGAAAGTTGTCGAAATATTGACTAAATGTAATAAATTTACAATATAAAGAAATATGTGGAAGCAAATATGAATAAAATGTCAATGTATACCATGTGAAGACAAAAGCAATGAAGGTGTTTATGACGTGTTGACACGAATTTGGGTATTTATGATTGCCGCAGCCGCTGTAATTGGCTTCCTGTCAGGCCGTCAGGCTGAAATAACGGCTGCGGTAACAAACGGAGCAAGCGGCGCCGTTTCGCTTATTTTGTCGATAACAGGCGTTATGTGTCTCTGGTCCGGCGTAATGCGGGTCTTGTCCGAATCGGGGCTCGCTTCAAAAATAGCCGCGGCCATGAGGCCGGTGCTGAGGCTTCTTTTTAAGGAACTGTCCGAAGACCGCGAGGTGCTTGAGCTTATTTCGGCGAACATAACCGCGAATCTGCTCGGGCTGGGGAACGCGGCCACGCCAATCGGCCTTAAGGCCGCGCAGAAGATCCACGAAAGATCAGGCGGCAAAGGGCCGACGGATGATCTAATCACCTTTATTGTAATAAATACGGCGTCGCTTCAACTTATACCCACGACAGTCGCCGCCGTGCGCGCTTCACTTGGCGCGGCAAGGCCGTATGACATCCTCCCCGCCGTCTGGCTGTCCTCCGCGGCTTCCGTCTCGGCGGCGCTCTCGGCGGCCTTCGTTTTGCGCTCTTTAAGCCGAAGCGGTAAAGAAAGCCAGCGGATAAACGGAAGGAGGGACTGAGCATGCGCGCGGCCGATTTTCTCGTCCCCGGAATACTGACGTTTACGCTTATGTACGGGCTCTTAAACGGCCGGGACGTGCTCTCTTTGTTTATAGAGGGCGCGGCCGACGGTCTAAAAACGTCGCTGAAGATATTCCCGGTGCTGCTTGCGATGATAACGGCGATCTATATGCTGAGGGCGTCCGGCGCGATAGATATGTTCGCGTACGCCGTCAAACCGCTCTATGCTTTTTG
>JAUZPW010000142.1 GCA_030705725.1 Bacillota bacterium | reverse complement strand
TGCGCCATAATCACCGCGTGTCCGCCGCAGCGCTCAATGGCTTTGCCAACGTTCTCCCTAAGCTTTCCGCTCCCGGGGAGGCCGTAATCAGCGATCGGAACGTTTTCGCCCAGCTCGGAAAAGCCGGAAGACGGAATGCTCTTGGTTTCGAGGACGCTCACTGCTGACGCCATGCTTTGATGGGTGTGTATGATAAAGTTGACGTCCGGGCGGGTTCTGTATAAAAGCGCGTGTATCCCTTTTTCGGAAGAAGGCTTGATTTCGCCCTCGTAGGCGCAGTCCTCCGTCCTGCAAATTACGATCTCGCCGGGGCTGAGCGTTTCGTAAGAGCGCCCGCTCGGCGTTACGGCAAAGGTATTGTCACCCGTGCGGCAGCTGACGTTTCCCCATGTGCGCGATACCAGGCCGGATATTAAAAGCTCCTTCCCGGCCCGGATTATAAGCTCTTTTGGATTCTGTTCGTCCAATAATAACGCCTCCCGTTTTTGTGTTATTCTTGTTAACGCCCCAAAAGAAGTTTACTTTTTTTTATCTTGTTCTGCAAGCCCTATGAGATGCTCCCCCGGGTAAAGTCAATATAAAAAGCCGCGGCAAAACGGTAATCATACCGTTTTGCTGCGGCCCAGCTTGTCTAAAAATTGTAGTTGAGGAATTGTTAAGGGGTCGGAACCCCTTAACGCTGGATTTGTCCGCAGGCGGACATGCGCCGCCGAAGGACACACTGGACAAAACCATCGGTTTTGCCCGCACCAAGAGGAAGCTCGAGGGGGAATTGGATTCCCTCTCGAAAGGCGGCCGCTTTTTCAGAAGCTCAGGAAGCGGTCCCTATCTTTGTTACGACACGGTTTGTGTCTTTCCCTTGCGGATATACGTTGTCGTCGTAAAAAGTCGCCGTGCTGTATATGGGATTGACTGTTCCGGCCTTAATTTTAACCTGAAAGCCCATAGAGGGACAAATAAGCACGCTATTCGATGTGGATTCAGACCACGATGCCGTCCCGTTTGTGGCGGTCGCGCGAAATACCACCGAACCCGGGGACGCCGCCGATTCCGCCCGGTAAGTCCAGGATAATGTCAAAGACCCTGATGCGGGCACGGTGACATAGGATGCGGCGGGCCCGCTTACTTTTGTAACCGAAGCGCCGGTGGAGCTTATCGATGGCACGACGTTTGTTATGTTGGACCCAGAAGTATTATTCAGCGTCAGCGAGACAGTAATATTGTCTCCGCTCCTCACAAGCGACTGCGAGGCCTGCATCCTGCTCGTGCCGATTGCGGCTGACGTACCGGGTACATGCCAGGTCACCGTAAGCTTAGGGCTCCTCGAAGGATAGAAAAATTCTTCAGAATCGTAATACCTTACGTCGCCCGAATCGCTGCCGGTAGTTATCAGAACCAGCCCTTTATTGCTTGACGGGCTTGTTACCCAGCTCTGAACGGTGTTTTTAATGCTCAGCGTTTTTAATCCCGCGGAGCTTGGCGATATAGTGCCAAGGCTGCCCGACGCGTAATCGCTCGAACTGAACGAACCGTTCGCCCAGTCTCCGCTGCTCGACCCGTTCGAGTCGTTCCATGAGGCGCTCTCCGTCCAGGAAGTGACCATTTTATAAACGCTGTCGGTATGGTTCGACCGGCTTGCGTAAACCGTCATGCCCAAATCTGCGCTGTCTATAACCGCGTTGGAAGGGATATCCGACAGCTCGAATCTTACAAGGCTGTTTGTCGTCTCGTTCTTTTTGGCGGTAGTTATTAATTTATTGCCATCAAACGAAAGGGATGGAAAATCTTTGTCTATATATATGTCCGTTACTCCCCATTCCTGAATTTCTGTAGTCTCAGACACTCCCTGGGTAAGTATCGTACCTGTGCCGGTAGTCCCGGCCGTATTGCTCCCGAAGCTCCAGGAAACAGAGTCGACGGCTCCGTCTCCGTTATCGTCGGATGCGGTTCCTCCGCCCGAAATGCTGCCCGTCACATATGAGGCTCCGGCTGGGATCTGCTCACGGAGCCTGGCGTTTGATAAAAGCTGGCTGCCTGTATTCTGGGGATAAAGCGTATAGTTTAATATATCCTCCGGCGCGGCGGTGCTTTTGTTGACCGAATTAACGAAGGTTTTGTTCGTTGGAGCCGTTCCCGTGTCGCCGCCGTTTCCGGGGTTCAGAGTTCCCACCGGCAGCTGCGAAGCCGTGGCCGAAACCTTTATTCCAGTTCCGTAATTAAAGTCTATATAGGCGTTGTCGACGTCCGAATCTTTAGGCCAGTAAATTTCCACGGTATAGGCGGCGCTTTGACCCTCCGGTGAGAGCGGAAATACTCCGGTTATCTCCATTTGCCCGACGCCTTTATTCATGCCGACAATGCTGCCGTTTTTATCTTTGACCGTTACTACCAGCGGATCGATTGCGTTGCTCCCGGGAAGAGCATATATATCAAACGTGAGAGCGTAGTATAAATCCACCTCGGAAATCGCGCGGCTGTCGTAGTTTTTCACGGCAAACTGCCAGATAACTGTCTCCGTGGGAGCTATGTTCACATTATCCTGAAAGGTGTCCTGCCCGTCCTCGAGAAAAATAAATTCCTTTGCGACGGTGCTTCCCGATGCGACGCTGTCAAGCGAAACGACATAGCTCGCCAGAGTCCCGGCCATAACCGAGCTCAGCATAGCGAGTATTATTGCTGATACAATAATCGTTTTCTTCATAGCGCCATCCCATATGTAAAATAAAAAAGCCGCAGGCAAATAAATTGCATGCGGCAACTGGCTATCATATCTCCGAGAGATTTAGATCCTGCAGTTTTGCGTCACAGATTTTCATCTGTTTTGCATTTCACATTCGATATTAAATTTTCCCAGTCATTTTATTCAATTTTACCATATCTTATATAAAAATCAAGAAGTATCTTTTAATTTTGAAAATTTGCAAAAAATGACGTTATTCCGTCGTCGCGTGCCCTGCCGCACGTTAAAAACATATGCCGTTCCTTACATTATATGCGTGTTTTATTAGCCGGCTACGGCAAACGCTTCCTCTTTCTCCTCCGCGCTTTTATCTGCCGTAAACCACAAAGCCGTTCGGAACGTTTCTGCCGTTTACCTTGTTTGCGGCCGACGGCTTGCTTATTTCGCGCCCATTGTAATACATAAGGCTCGATGATCCGCCGTCCAGGTTGCAGGCTTCATAAGCCCCGTAGCGCTTCATAATTGATGCAAGTTCACCGACGGTGCAGCCGATCGAATACCCCGGTGCCCTCCCGTCGACTATAAGAAGAAGAATTTCGCCCTTTTTGCTTTGCCCGATTGCGGAGCGCGGCTGAATGCCCCACCCGGCGGACCCCGAGACAAGAACCTCCCCGTCGATGATTAGAGCGGGTTTAAACTCCGCCGCGTCGCGGAACTTTGACAGATTCTTAAAATTCCCGACGTTCAGCCTGTTGCTTTCGTCGAGAGCGATAGTCTTAAAGGAATATCCCAGCGCCTTTTTCAGTATTTTCCCTTTTGAAATAACGAGGCCGTAAGCGTTGCCGCCGTCGCCTTTTCCGTTGGGATCGTAAAACCCGCTCGCGTTTATCGCCAAAACGGCGTTGTTGTATTCAGCAATATCTCCGATGGTCGCGCCTCTCTCGTCAAAGTTCCTGCTCAGACCAAGTCCGACGCGCGACGGGTCCTTTACTATGGCTAGCCTGCCGACATAGCCGTCCCCTTCGACTTTGATTATGGTTATGGCGTTTTCGGTGTCGATCGCGAGCACCTGATCTCCGAAAACCGTTTTAATGGGTGTTCCGCCGTCGTTAAGTCCGGCCTTGTCGATCACCAGATATTTTTTCTCGTTTATAAATTCGTCGGGATGCTCTTTCATAAAGTCGTTAAAGCTGTTTTGATCTATTTCGCTGAAAAACGCGGCAAATTTGCCTTTTTCCTTCTTCCACTGATGATAAAGATCCCTCTCGTGAAAACTGCCCGCGCCCCAGTGGCTTGAAATACCGTACTGCTGCTCCTGAATCTCGTCCGAGCTCTCCGTTACCCTGTCGATGACGAATTTCGGGATAAACGCTGTTGCCAGCCATTGATGGTTTTTGGTCGTCATAGCGGTTTCTATGTAAATCGTCCGCCATTTCGCCAGAAATGGTATATCTGAAAAAACGGCGGTACAATAAAGAGCTGAGAAAATAATAAGCAAAGAGCATAATTTTTTAACGATCCCGCGGCCGGTGCGCCTTTTTTCATTGCTTTTGCCCGTGTCTAACCGGCCCATTATATCCGCGATTTCCCGACTCACAGCCTCGGCCGTCCGCTTTTCGCTGTAAACGTCTCCAGCCCCGTCGTGGACTTCATTCCAGACGCGTGTAAAATCCTCGCCGGGTTCGTCGGTAAATAACGACCCCCCGTAATATTCTTTATCCCTGTTAAGCGTGTTCGTCCCGTTATTGCTTTCAGCGTATCCTTTATCTGATGGTTTCAAAAAATCGCACCTCGTTTTTATTATATCATACCGAATAAAAACAGGTGCTGACTTTTAATGGTCAAAAAGCCGAATGTTGTTGCTAAAACCGGTAAAAAAAGATACTTTTTGTTAAATAAGCACTATAGTTGCGAAAAAAGCGGCGGCAGCGGCGGAATTAAAAACATTCATTGCTGTTCCAAAACTCCCGCCGCGACATGCTTTATGAAATCCTGCACATTAGTAACCATTGTAACGGCGCACATGCTGCCCCTGTCCCGGAGCTTGTTTGCCACAAATTCGGAAATATCCACCGAATAAAAATAAAGCGGCCTGATTACGCCGTTCACTTTGCGGAATGAAGGCGCCATATTTCCCGTGGCGATCGAGTGAAGCTGAGTTGCAAGGCAAATCACCGTCGTAGCCTTTCGCACCAGCGCGCGCATTGCGTCCTGCCCCTCGTACACGTCGCCGATAACCTCGGGCAGCGGACCGTCGTCGCGGATGGACCCTGTCAGAACAAACGGCACGTTGTTTTTAACAAGGCTGTATATAATTCCGTCTTTTATTT
>JAUZPW010000141.1 GCA_030705725.1 Bacillota bacterium | reverse complement strand
ATATAGTAGGACGCCGCGATCGGGTTTTCTCCCGAGCCGTCGTATCGCGCCCAGATGGCCCCGCCGCGCTCCGCACCCGGCGGATATGCCGAGACGGCCTGCTTAATCGGCATAAGGTAGCATTCGCCGTCGGTCTTCCGGTAAGACCTTAAGTAAAGCGTGGCGGCGCAGATAACTCCGTTCTTTATTTCGATCTGCGCGGCCGGGCCGCCCTTCCCGTTAACAGGCACTCCGGAAACCTGCATGCCGAAGTTAAGCACAAAGCTCTGCTTCTCCGCGTCGATTCTGTACGATCTGAGATATATCGACGCGTCCGAGCGCAGCCCCGACGACACATGGTCGAAAAGGAACCGCGCCGCTTCAATCGTCCTGACTCGCGCTGCCGGGCCGCTGTCGCCTGTGAGAACTCCGGAAACAGGAATACCGGCGCTTAAATCCGACACAATAAAATGTATCGTTCCGTCCTTCCCGATTCTAAGCGTGCTCAGGTTTTCGACGTAAACTTCCGTTCCGTCTTTCTCCGTGTAGCTTTCAGTATTGTAGGGGTTAAATGAAAACGCCTCGAGAACCGTCTGCGTCGCGTCCGAGCCCTCCTTAAAATTCGGCGTAATGCTTAAAACGTAATTTATACCGGGGGATTTATCCGAAATAATGGTCTCCGTTTCGATATTTTTATATTCCCCGCCTTTTTCAAAAGCGAAGTAGCAGCCGTTCGGCTTTAGGCCCGAGAGCGCTTTTTTAAGGGCGGAGCCTTGAACCTCCGTCTTGATTTTTCTTATGTCCGAAGCGCCCCGGCCCCTGACATATAAGGTCAGCGTCCCGTTTTCGTCAGCGATCACCACATGGCGCGCAGGAAAATCATACCCTCCGGCCGGCGCGCCGACCCACTCCGAAAGAGCGTAAAACGGTATTTCCCCGTCAAAACCCAAATAGGCCATAGTGCCCGAAAGCGCCTTTTTATACTCCTTAGCGTCCGCCTGCCCCGCCGAGGGCGAATTTTCAAGCGCTTCAGACAGAACGGGTTTAATTCTTTCGTAGAAATCCTCCGTGCCCTTCTGGTCGTACAAAACGCCGAAAAGCCCGCCGTCAACGCGAGCCGCAGCCCTCAGCGGCACGGCGGCCGGCGTCACCTCCATGCTTAAGGCGCTTTGGTCGACATTTCTGGTAATTCCGAAAAAATATGCAAACCGGGTCGCAAAGCCGGTCCCGCGCGCAAGCTGCCCGCGGTCCATCCTGTAAACCCAGTTAAAAGTATAAATAAATAATGACAGAAAAATAAGAAGCACCAGAATAACGCTTTTAAGAGGCTCTTTCCATTTCAATAAAGCGCCCCTCCTTTCATTCCGGTTTTACTGGAAAACTGTCCTGTTGATTATCGTCGAGCTGAGGCAGTGGAAGATTCGTAGGAAGAGTTACAGTAACCTCGGTGCCGCGGTCAAGCTCGCTTTCGATTACAATCCGCCCTTTGTGATACTCTACAATCTCTTTGGCGATGGCAAGTCCGAGCCCGGTTCCGCCGCGCTCGCGTGACCTTGCCTTATCCACCCTGTAAAATCGTTCGAAGAGCCTGGGAATGTCCTCCTTCGGGATGCCGATCCCATTGTCTTTAACCTTCAGAAAAACCTTATTTTCCTTGAGGCTGCCGGCGGAAACCGCAACCGTTCCCCCCACCGGCGTGTATTTCAGCGCGTTTGAAATAATATTCACGATAACCTGTTCTATCCGTTCGCGGTCGCCTACCATGTCCGGAAGATTGTCCTGAAAATCAAGCGTAAAAATATAGCCGTTTTTCGAAGCCTCAAGCAGCATTGCGTTATAAACGTTCTGAATCAGCACCTTGAGCGAAAATGGGCTGAAGCGCAGATCAAGCCTCGCGTAGTCGAGCCTTGAAAGCGTAAGCAGGTCCTTCACAATACGCATCATACGGTCGGCTTCGCCCGATATTACGCTAAGGAATTTTGTCTCGGTGTCGGGCGGAATGTCGCCGGGATTTTCAAGCAGCGTTTCGGTATAGCTTTTGATATTGGTAAGAGGCGTCCTGAGCTCGTGCGAAACGTTCGCCACAAACTCGCGCTGAGCCTCGTCAAGCCTGCGCTGCTCGGTTATATCGTGTATAACCGCCATCAGCCCTTCTCCGCCGTCCGGTATGCCGAAGGGCGCAAAAAATATTTTCAGATAGCGCCCGTTCTTGCGGTAATCGCTTTCCAAATACCCTTTTTCCGCGGCGTCGAGATCGGCCGGCACCTTGAGGTCGCAAAACACCTGCTTATAAGTAAGATTCTCGTCGAATTCTGTCCCGAGCATTTTCTGCGCCGCGGGATTCATGTGCAGAAGCCGGCCTTCCTTCGTAAAAGCCGCAACGCCGTCAGCCATATGCAAAAACAGCGTGTTGAGCTTGTTTTTTTCGCCCTCGACCTCCTCGAGCGTGTCTTTAAGCACCTGTGCCATGTCGTTAAAGGTGCTCGTGAGGATTCCGATCTCATCCGTCGAATGAACCTCCAGCTTCTTTTCAAAATCCCCCGAAGCAATAAGCGCCGCGCTTTTAGTCAGCTCCTCAATCGGCGTAGTCATTGTTTTCGACAGGAAAAAGCTTAATAAAACCGCGACGATAAGTCCGAAAAGCATAGCCTGCAGGGTAATTGCAAGCAGCATCGACGTAAGATCCTTAAGATCCTGTTTTGAATCCTTTATGTATATGATATAGCTTTTGCTGTTTCCTCTCACAGGTACGGCGACATCCATATAAGAATCTATAAAGCTTATCTTGTCCCCGACTTTTCCCGCGACGGCAGCTAATATATTCGGCGTTTTCTCAAGCGTCTGCCCGAGGGCTTTGTTCGAGCCGTCGATGTAATCTCCCGTTTTTCCGTCGAGTATATAAAAATTCCGGTAGGACCGGTAAGAATCGATTCCGAGGGAGCCCGAATAAGCCATCAGCACGTCCTTGATCTGCTCCGCGCCGTCCGGCTGATCCGCTTTTTCGTTTAAGGCCTTTATAAAGCCGGTCTTAAAGACAGACGACATCTGCTGTCTGAAATCGTCGATGTTGTAAGACGTCACGCTGCTTATCAGAAACGTGCCGACTACGAGCATAACGGACATAATCAAAAGAACGAGAATTATGACAAGCTTCATGTGCAGGCTTCTGAACAATTTAAAAGGCTCCTTTCCTAAAAAAATGCATAAGCCTTTATGCTCCGCTCAGCCTCTGGTAAAATAGTATCCGATCCCGCGCTTCGTCATGATATATCGGGGCTCTCCCGGCGTTTTCTCAATCTTTTCGCGCAGGCGCCGCACGGCCACGTCGACCGTCCTCAGGTCTCCGTAATAATCGTAATTCCAGACCTTCTCCATAAGCTCCTCGCGGGAAAAGACCTTGTCGGGCTTTGAAACCAAAAAGGTCAGAAGTTCATATTCGCGCACAGTTAGCTCCGCCGCTTTTTCCCCTACTTTGACCTCGTGCTTTTCCGGATTAATCAAAACGTCACCGAAGGTAATAAGCGGGCCGCTCGCGTTAGTCGGCGCGTCGGACGCGCTCCGCCTCATATTTGCCTTGATTCTCGCCATAAGCTCGCGCATCGAAAACGGTTTTGTTATGTAATCGTCGGCTCCCAGATCCAGCCCCAATACCTTGTCCGTCTCCTCCTCGCGTGCCGTAAGCAGAATTATCGGCACCTCGCTCTGCTTTCTTACCTCCCTGCATATGGTAAACCCGTCTGTTCCGGGCAGCATTATATCAAGTAGGATAAGATCGAACGGCGTCGAAAGCGCAAGCTCAAGGCCCTTGTTCCCATCCGCAGCCTCCATTGTCTTAAAGCCCTCGCGCTGCAGGTTAAACACCAGAATGTCGGATATGGCTTTTTCGTCTTCAACCACTAAGATCCGCCTGTCCATCTAAAACCCCCTATTTTATTCAGAAAGAAGCATGGAAGCGCGAAAAACGGCCGCGATCGTCTTCGCGTCCCGGATTTCGTTTTTCGCGATCATGCGCTTAAGCTCGGAAAACGGAACTGTTTCCGTCAAAAGATTCTCATCCTCGTCCGGCGACGGCTCCCCTTCCTTTAATCCCCTTGCGAGATAAAGATAAATAATTTCGTCCAGGAATCCGGGCGAAGGATAGATGCACCCCAGAAAAATCATCTCCCTGGGAGTTATCCCCGTTTCCTCCTTAAGCTCCCTCAGACCGCAGTCGAGGTGGCCTTCTCCGGGGAAATTCATTTTTCCCGCGGGGATCTCCAGAAGCTCCTCCAAATACGCATAACGGAACTGCCGCACAAGCACCGCTTCGTTTTTGTCGTTAAGCGGCAAAATCGCCACCCCGCCCGGATGCTCGCAGACCTCTCTGGTCGCCTCCCTGCCGTCGGGCAGCTTAACGCGGTCGAACCTTATATTTACTATTTTACCCTTGTATCTGTATTCGCCGTCTATCTTACTTTCCGTCAATTCCATAAAAAGCTCCTTAAAATGTTTGCCAGATTATTTTATCATGCCGCTTTGCGTTTATAAAGAACACATTTTACCAGATTTAGGTTACAGCGAGGCAATATGCCGCCTGACCATGTCGAGCGCGGTGGATGCCGCCATAAGACGGTTTCTGTCCCTGCTTCTTTTGTTGTTAAGAGTAGTTACGACCATCTTATCGGCAGTAGAAAGCGCCACGTAAATAAGACCGACCGGCTTTTCCTCCGTGCCGCCGCCGGGGCCCGCCACGCCGGTTATCCCGACTCCGATCGAGGCTCCGAGAGAAAGCCTTGCTCCCTCGGCCATTTTTGCCGCCACCTCGGCTGAAACGGCGCCCTTTTCCTTTATAAGCTCTTCCGGGACTCCAAGAAGCTTAGTCTTGACTTCGTTTGAGTAGGCGCAGACCCCGCCCAAAAAGCATTCCGACGAGCCCGGAATATCCGTAATTCTTTTTGAAAGCAAGCCGCCGGTGCAGGACTCCGCCGTTGCCAGCGTCAGCTTCCGATCCCGCAGCAGATTTACCGCCACCTCTTCGAGCGAGCTCACGTCGATTCCGTATACAACGTCGCCGAGTATGTCGCGCACTTTTT
>JAUZPW010000140.1 GCA_030705725.1 Bacillota bacterium | reverse complement strand
TCATAATATACGTGAAGCCACTCCACGCCCTTGTTCGAGGCTCCGGTCTCAAGATCCGAAAGCGTGTCCGCGAATTCCTCGTCGGAAGTAACGCCGGTAATAAGGCCTTCAAAAGCCTTAAGCCCCGCGTTCTTCTCCGCCCCCTCGACCGTGACCGAGGGCGGCTTCCCGCTTATATAGGCGACCTTCTGGTCTACATGCTGCTGGTGAAAATTGTGCACGTTGTGCAGGTTCGAATTGTTCTCGTTTACGAACGGCCGTCCGATAGGGTTCCCGTAAGCGTCGTCCTCGTAAACGGTTGCCGTGCGGAAGTCGTGGTCAAGAATATCGTGCCGTCCGTCGTAATAGCGCTCGCCGACATGCATAAACGCTTTCCCCGGGTTCGCCGTGTCCTCGGCGATTATTCGCTTTATTATGTCGCCGGTCGTCAGCTTCCCCTCGACCGACAGCTTTTCTTTGATCAAATCCAGTTCCGAAATGTACAATTTTCCACCGCCCTATCTTACTTTAGTATTGATGATTTCGTCCTGCAAAGCGTAGCGCGCGGCGTCAATGCTGTGGTTGTCGCGGTCAGGGTACTCGGCCTTGACGTTGCCGTTAGCGTCAACTTCCAGTTCGTAGCCGTAAAACTCCCTCCAGGTGTTCGGGCATCGCCCCGCGTCGATAACGATCCCCTCAAGATCCGAAAGCCATTTGACGCCGTAGTTTACGCTGTCCGGGCCCTTCCGCGCGCCCAGAACCCTGAGCCCGTACTCGTACATCTCCGCGATGCTTTTCGGCTCCGCGCTGTCCGCTATAATATCGCGGTTTAATGTGTTTTCAGCCTTAATCAGCTGCGCCGCCCTGCGGTTTGAAAGCCTTGCCTGATGAATTTCGTAAAAGATGTAAAGCCGCCTTCGCGTCTTGTCATAATGGCAAACCGTATAATGAAACGGATCGGACGCGTACCCCCAGTCTAGGCCCCTGCGTATCCGGTCGAAGTCAGCTATTTCCTTGTCCGTAATCCGCCGGTTTTCAAGGTTCGCAAATACCTCGGTGCCCGTTCCCGTAACCTTGCCGAGATATTCGTGCTCGTATACCTCGGGCTTAATCGCCTTAAGGTGCTCCGCGTCTGTAAAAAACTGCTCGCCGAGCCATTCGCGCGGCACGGTCAGGTATGTGCTTTCGTGCGTCACCGTGTCCGGCCTGTCCCACTGCACGGGGTCGTTTACCCAGCTTCTCTGAGACTTCGGCGGGTTATAAGAATAAAAGACGGTGAAACTTTCACCGCCTCTCACAACCGACTGCTGTATGCTGCGTATCTTTTCGGAGCCCTCGAACTCGTCTAGCTCCTCAAACCACAGATATTTTATATACCCCTTGGATACCTTGATAGACTTTGATTTTTTTACCTTGTCGGCGCAGCGGAATAATATAACCTGCCCGGTCGGTATGTAGCTGAGCCGCAGCGGGCTTACTGTCTGCCGCCATAAGTGCGAAACGCCAAGCTTGTCAATAGCCCAAACGAGCTGCTCGTATACGCTGTCGTGGAGGTTAACGCCGTACCGCCGGAAAGTGACCGCGTTGGTGTATCTGCCGTTTTGGGCGTCGCGCATCATGCCGAGTATTATTTCCGAGCTCACAAAGGAGGATTTCGTGCTGCCGCGCCCGCCCGACAGTCTGTAATATGTGTGCCGCCCATCGAGCACATCCCAGTGCAGCGAGTAAAAGGAAGGCGCGACAATATCCTTTAAGTTAACCTGAGTCTTCCGGGATGTCATTCAGTATCTGCACCCCCATGTCCGCCGATATATTGACGTTGTCCGTGAACATTCCCATGTGCTTTCCGAGAAGCTCCAGCGCCTTGAGCTTGTCCAAAAGCTTGATTTCGCAATCGGAGCATTCGCCTTCCGAAGTCGGAGTATTTTTTACCTTGATTGCAGCGATAGCCGCGGTATCGTCGGAAGATGCCTGACTGCTGACAGATGCGGTGCTGAAATCAATCACATCCGCAGCGTTAACAAACGCGACTCGGGCAAGCTCTCTCACAATGCGTTCCTGACTGACCCCGGTACGTCGTGAAAGCTTGGCCATCATCTGGTCTAAGTACGCTCTGACCCTTGGGTTCTGCATGTTTTGATGTGCGCTTTCGTATGCGGAGCGCGCGCTGTATCCGGCTCTTATAGCAGCCTGCGAAGCGTTTAAGTCAACCAGAAATTCTTCTGCAAATCTCTGCTGTTTAGCGGTCAGTTTCTGCAACATCATCACCCCTGCATCGTTTTTCACAATATCATAATAACATCCTTTTTTCGGATAATTCGGTCATTTTCAGAAAACGTTCCATCCGTTTTCTCGGTACGCTTTCATCCTGATAGCCAATCTCAAATGCAATCTGCTGAAAGCTAAGGTTTCTTATGTATTTTAGTGATAAAATCATGCGCATTTCCGAATCTCCTGCCTGTTCGATAAATTTTTCAAGCCGTTCATATTCAGCGTGCCTTAACAAAATGATTTTTTTAAGGTCGTTTATCCTCAAAGCATATGATTCCACTCTGCTCCCACCGCGTTTTGAATGAGGCAAGCCGTCGATCGTGCGCACGCACGAGTCGGCTTCAGACTTAAGCATATTAAGCTCCTGCTCGTAATGTTCTATTTCTTTTCTAAGGAAGCGAATCTGCGAAAGCTCGGCTTTTGTCATTTTTGTCTCTCCCTATGCGATATTTTTCGCGTTGTGTGCGACACTTGTAATATATATCCAATTTCGCAGCTTGTCAATATATTTGTTGCATTGTATGCGACAGTGTAATATAATTATTTATAAAGGAGGCGCGCCCATGACTATAGGTAACCGCATTAAGAATAGAAGGAAAGAATTAAAGCTTTCGGTTGACGAACTCGCAAAAATGCTTAATAAAAACCGTGCGACAGTCTACCGTTATGAAAACGACGAAATTGAAAACCTGCCGTATTCCGTAATCGAGCGGCTCTCAGAAGCTCTCAAAACGACGCCGTCATACCTCATGGGCTGGACGGAAAATGAATTTGAAAATGTCATCGATCTGGGCTCTCTTTCTCCCGAGCTCAAAAATTTATGGCTTGCGATGGGCAGTCTTGTGAATTCAAAGCATCCTACATACGGCGAGGTCGGTGCAGCCCTGAGCATAGTAAACAGCAAAACGGCAGATGTTCAGAATGAAAATGTCCGGGCTGTGTACGAACTCGCGAAACGTATATTGAGCCTCCCTCCTCAATATGCCAAAGAGTTTGAGGAAATAGTCGATAAGCTCCAAAAAAAAGAGCACTGATTCCGCAAGAAATCAGCGCCCTTTTTTATTTTTGTTTTTATCGTTGTTTTTGGTCTTTTTTTGCCGCATTTTACCGCCTGCACCGGAAATAAAAAATCCGATTTATTTCGGGATTTAAATGAAACGTCGGATAATTTTTTCATATTCTGGTAATAGCGTAAAAGGAGGCGGTTTTGTTGGCGGCTGAAAATTATAACAGGGAGCTTGCTATTTCATACGCGAATGAGTGGGCATACAGCAGGAATCCGAAATACATGGATTTTCACAACCTTGGCGGGGACTGCACGAATTTTATATCACAGTGCATATTTGCCGGATGCAAAATTATGAACTATACTCCCGTAAACGGCTGGTATTATCTTGGCGCTGAAAACCGCGCTCCTTCATGGACCGGCGTTCCTTTTCTGTATCAGTTTTTAACGGCTAATAAAGGCCCGGGCCCATACGCGCAAAACGTGTCCGTAGAGAATATACTTCCCGGCGACGTCATACAGCTGGGCCGCGCAAACGGCGAATACTATCACACGCTGTTTATCGTAGAAACATCATCGCCGCCCTCATTCGGCGGTATTTTGGTGGCAACGCATTCATACGACGCCAATCGCCGCCCTCTTAGTACATACCGTTTTCAGAAAATCCGCTTTCTGCATATAATAGGCGCGCGCGCCGGCAAATAACAGTGGGACGAATCATTCGTCCCACTGTTTTTACCCGGATGCCTTTGCATTTTACAAAATTTTATTAAGAAAAATTAAACATTATACAACAAAAATTTACAAATGGCGTAAATTCTGCTATATTAACCTTATAATAAAAAATGGGAGAAAAGAATTGAGACACTTAAACATCAAAATTCAGCTTTTTAGGTACTTCTTGTATGCCGTTATTCTTTTTTCTTTTATTGCCGTTGATATAAACCTGATAACGGATTTACCGCTTAACGCCAATATAAAATGGCTCTTTTTATCAATTTTGTCAGCGATGACGGCCGTTCTGTTAAAAAAATTCGTGTCTGAAAAGGTTGTTTTCGTTTATTTTCTTTTTATCATTGCCGTATTCATGCCGTTTAGTTACATAAACGGCGGCAGCGGGCAGAGTTTTTTTATTGCTTTCGGTTTCTTTGCGCTTATAGTCGTGACATATATACTTGACGGCCTTAAGCAGAAAATCTGCATAGCGATGATAATTGCGGAAGTCATAGCGCTGCAAATAATCGGTTTCGTGTATCCGCAGATAATGGTAGTGTATGATTCTCAAAGCCGGTTTTACGACGGGCTTATTCAGGTCCCCATAATACTTATCTTCAGCTACACAATAGTAAGGACCTTTGCAAACGCATATAACGAATCAAACAAAGAGCTTTTTCAATATGCCAATTACGATATGCTGACATGCCTCTTAAATAGATGGGCCTTAAACGATTTTCTCGTTAACAGATTTTTTTCGGGCAAATATGAAGGAAATCTCGTATTCCTGGACATCGACAATTTTAAGCTTGTAAACGATAAACACGGCCATAATATCGGGGACGATGTTTTAAGACATTTCGGCTTCGTTCTGCTTAAATACTTTGACGACGGCAAAAACCTTATCTGCAGATGGGGCGGGGATGAATTTCTGATTTTGTTTTTTGACCGCTGTGAAAAACTTGAGTTTCTGATCGCTGAAATGAAACGGGATTTTATAAGCTATACCGCCGGCGTTGAACCGTCGGTCGATGTTAGCGTGGGCATAACCTCCCTTGACGGCTGCAAGTCCGTCGAGGATGTTTTCAATAAATCCGAGCAGCTTATGTACGAGCAGAAAAACTCAAAAAAGGT
>JAUZPW010000014.1 GCA_030705725.1 Bacillota bacterium | reverse complement strand
TACGTCTAAGCCTCTGCTCGGGTAGCTCGCGATTAAAAGTTTGGGGTTTGAAATGACCGCGCGCGCAAAAGCGACACGCTGAACATTTCCTCCCGAAAGATCCCTAGTTATTCGGTTTGAAGCGGGCACTCCAAGCGTCTTTATGCTGTCAAAGCTTTCAAACTGCTTTTGCATGGCTTCCCAGTCTATATCTCCGCGCCGTCTTTCCGGAGGTATCCCGACAAGCGCCATGTTTTGCAGGACGCTGAATCCCGGCACAACGTTATCTCTGAGGGGATCCTCAGTCACCATGCGCATTCCCATTTCGATGCGGCGCTTGATCGAAGCCTTAGTTATGTTAACCTCATCCATTAAAAGCTCGCCCGAAACTATCTGACGGAAACCGTAAACAGCTTCCGCAAGCTCTTTCTGTCCGTTTCCCGAAATGCCTGCAATTCCCAATATTTCTCCCTTTTTGATGTCGAACGTCACGTTTCTCAGGATTTCTCTGTTGTGATCGTCCTTTACCGTCATATTGCGGATATGGGTAGTAGGTATATTTTCGGTTTTGGACTTTTCAGCCGGTTCAAAGTGTTCAAGCTTAAGCTCGACCGTATCGTCCCCAAGCATTTGCGCTACAATTTCCCGTTCGCCGAACTTTTCGCCCTTTTCAAACGAGTGAACTTTTTTGCCCCGGCGCAGAATGGTTATACGGTCTGCTATTGCGAGAATTTCATTGATTTTATGCGTAATAAACAAAATCGAATAGCCGTTGTTTCTGAAATTGACCAGCATTTGCAGAAACGACTCGATTTCATGCGGAGCCAACACGCTCGTTGGTTCATCGAATATCATTATTCTGATGTCTGGGTTTAAGAGCAGCTTCAAAATTTCTATGTGCTGCCGCTGTCCGAGGTCCATTTTCCAAACCTCTGTGCTTGGTTCAACCTGCAGACTGTATTGCTTTGCGATGCTTTCGATTTTTTTTCCGAGCTCGCTGCGGTTTATTAATACGCCGCTGTCCTTCAGCGACAGAAATACGTTTTCAAGAACAGTGAATGCCGGAATAAGCCTGAAATCCTGGAATACCATACCGATGCCCTTGTCCCTGGCGATGGAAGGCTTCCATTCCTTCATTACCTCTCCGTCGATTATAATGTCACCCGAGGTAACCGGGTAAACACCGTAGAGCATTTTCATCAAAGTCGACTTTCCAGCGCCATTTTCTCCGGCAATGGCGTGAATACTACCCGACTCAATATCCAGATCAATCCCGTCGTTGGCTACAAAGTTTCCGAACTTTTTAGTCAATCCGCGGGTCTGCATTATGATCTTACTCATATTGCCCCTCCCAGAAAGTTATTTAATACTAAATAACCTAGATATACGAGAAAACTATGATAACGTTGCCGTCGGGATCGTTAAGGCTGAATTGCCTCGTTCCTCTCTCCGTATCTTCAATATCGCTGATTATCTTGGCGCCTTTTATGCCGGAAATCCTTTTGTAAGTCGCGTCCACGTCCTTCGCGCGGATCATTATGCTTCCCGCGTCCTGCGGCAGCAGCGGCTTGCGGTGCAGTGTCTCGAGGAATGCGCCTTCGCCCGTGATGTCATATTTGCATCCGCGGTCTTCCGGGCTTTCATTCCAGGAATAAACGCACTCTACGCCAAGCACCTTCGTGTAAAACTCAAAGCACGCGTCAAAATCGTCCACAAAAAACACTGATCTGTATTCTGTTCCGAAGTAATCTGCCTTTTTTGCGTCTTTTGTATAGGGCTTTACTTCATTTTCATACGCGACCACCGACACGCCGTTTCCGGATGGATCGATCATCTGAAATGCGCGGGCGTGATAATATTTGTCCTCTATAGGTTCGAGGAACTTCACGCCTTTTTCCTTTTTAATGCTCTCATACACACCGTTTATGTCTTTGCCGTGCAGCCATAAGGATATGGGGCCTTTCGGGAGCTCAGTCCCGCCGCATGTAACCTGAATTCTTCCGCCGCCGGCGACTTTGAACTTCGTGGCTTTTTCGCCGCCTTTTGACCAGACCTCCGCTTTCTCGAGGCCCAGAATATCTTCATAAAAAGATACGGTCGATTCAAAATTATCTGTGTAAAGAAGCGATACAAGTTCGCCCTTATAATCGCTCATTTTATATTACTTCCCTTCGGTTTCTCGATTAGTGAATAAAATGTAAGCTCAAGGCCGCTGGGGTCGAGAACCTTGAAGTTCCTGTGACCCCACGGCTGATCGGCGGGTCCGCGTTTTACGGTCCCGCCGTTTTCGAGTATTTCCTTGCAATAAGCGTCTGCGTCGTCAACCTCAATCTGGACAGTCCAGCCGTTTGATTCCGGAAACTCCATTTCGGCGGGGGCATGAATCAGCTCGATTTCCCCCGAAGCTGCGGCATAGACTCTTACTCTGTCGCTTTCGCTGGTTTCACGCAAAGTTACAAGCGGCAGGGAAAGAATGTTTTCATAATAGTTTCTGAGCTTCTCATATTCACGCGTATAAATCTGTACCCTGAATACTTTTTGGGGCATTTTATTTTTTCAGATCCTTTAAATAAGAGAATATGATAACGTCGTTTCCGTTCGGGTCAAGCAGCCGGAATACGCGAACTCCGTACGGACGGTCTGCAAGATGTTCCGTGAAAACAACTCCCGGCTTCTTGCTGATTGCCTCGTAGCATTCGTTAACGTTCTTTGCCTCTATCATTATGCTGCCGAGTCCCTGGGGCATAGGAGGTTCACGTCTGACTATCTCAACCACTCCGCCTGCCGCCAGATATTTTATACCCCTGTCATCCGGTGCGTCGTTCCAGGAATAATTCGACTCGAGCTCGAGAATGTTGCCGTAAAAATTGACGTTTGCTTCGTAATCTTCGACATAGAAAATCGTTCTGTATTCGTCTTTAAAATAATTCATAATTAATTACCCTTTTTTGATATTAATCGATTGCGTTTTTATCAGCCTTTTTATTTTTCTTTTCTTTGATTTTTTTAGGCTTTGCAACAGAAATGGGATGCGGATAAGGCACGCCGTCGGCCGCCGGAGCACGAAGCTTTTTGCCGGTGATCGTAAGAGCCAGCAGCGTTGTTATATAAGGCAGCATCTGCAAAAACTGCGGCGGTATGCCCGAAGACTGCATGCGTATGCGGAGCGCTTCCATGCTTCCGAACAATATGCTCGCAAGATAGGAACCCGCCGGGCTCCACTGACCGAACCTGTTTGCCGCGTATGCGAGAAAGCCTTTATTCGCAGTCATTCCGTTTGTAAACACATTAACGGACCCAAGGCTAAGCGAAACGCCCGCAAGACCCGCCAGAGCCCCGCCGATAAGAACCGCGCTGGAACGCAGTTTGTAAACGTTAAGTCCGACGGTAGCCACGGCGTTGGGGTTTTCGCCGACAGACCTTATTCTAAGGCCATATGACGTATGGTAAAGCACGTAATGCATTGCTACGACTATTCCAATGCATATATAGATAAATGGATTATGACCGCTAAGAATCGGTCCCAAAATCGGTATGTCTTTAATAACCGGTATTTCTATTCCCTTAAGGCCCGGAACCCACGGAGAAGTTCCACGGTTTCTCCAGAGTTTTGTCATAACAAGATAAGAAAACCCAGGCCCCAACAGGTTCAGTCCGATTCCGACAACGACCTGATCTCCGTTGCAATAGATCGACAGTATGACGATCAGTGCAGACATCAGCACTCCGACGGTCATTCCGGCCAAGGCTCCGAGCCACGGATTCTTTGTGATAAAAGAAGTGGCGGCGCCAGTAAATGCGCTTATGATCATAATGCCTTCAATGCCGATATTAATAACCCCGGCGCGCTCGCTGAAAGTGCAGGCAAGCGTACCCAGCGCGATCGGCGTAGCCGTACGTATCATAGAGCAGAGAAAATCGGTAATGGTAGACACGCTCATTAACCTTTTCCCCCTTTGCCCCGAACAGCAGTAACCCCAGCCGGCTTTATTTTTGCCTGCAGGTTACCGAACAGGTTCCTGAAAGTAGTCCAAAGAGTTGGCGACGCGACAAAAATCACAACCAGACCCTGTAAAGCCGTGATCATGTCAATCGGCACCTTATCGCTCAGGTTCATGCTTATCGAAGCCGACCTAAGCATGCCGAAGAAGGAGCCCGTCAAAAGAACTCCGAAAGGATTTATGCCGGCCAGAGTGGCTACGGTTATTCCGTCCCATCCGTATCCGGGTGAGAAGCCCATAATCCACCTGTTGTAAATTCCAAGGCACTGAACTGCTCCGGCAAGTCCGCAGATTCCTCCGCTGATTATCATTGTTAAAGCAGTTCTGTTGAATACGTTGATACCCGCCTGCATGGACGCGTCCGGATTAACGCCTATCGCGCGGATAGAGAAACCCGCCGGCGTTTTGTATAATAGCCATGCAACGACGAACACAAGTATAACAGCCAGAATAATTCCGTAATTTAACTGTGTGTTGGGATTAAACCTGGGCAAAATGGCTCCGGCGTTAACGTTAGCCGTTTCCGTTGTACTTGCCTGAGGTTTCAAAAAATAATATTTAACCAAATACTCAGAAAATGATACACCGATGCTGTTCATCATAACCGTTCCGACAAATAGCGACGCGAGATTTTTTCCCACCATAAGTGTGGGAATAAGCGCCCAAATCGCGCCGGCGACAAAGCCGGCGATAAGAGAAATTATCAGCCCGTAAGGCCACGGCAGCTGAACGTAAAGGCCGGCAATAACGGCGGCAAGTCCGCCGACGCAAAGCTGTCCTTCACCGCCTATGTTAAAAACGCCGCCCTGAAAAGCTACGACGCAGCCCAAACCTGTAAGGATCAGCGGAGTCGCATACGCCAATACACTCATAACTGCCTTGACGCTCCCGAAGGAACCGACCAAAACGGTCATATATGTATCAAGCGGATTGCCTCCCGTAGCGCTTATGACGAAGCCTCCGATTACGAGTGCCAGCACGAGTGAATATAGGGAGTATTTGAACTTCAGCTTAATTGACATCGTTCCACCCCATAATAATTTTTGTTTCGGGCATGGATACTAAGCACATGCCCGAAACAATCAGCACGCGTTATTCTTACTTCTTATTCGCTTCGGCAAGCGTCTGAGGCACTTTAATGGTTCCGTTCGATATGTCTTCCTCAGCCTTGTTTACCGCGTCCCAGATTTCCTGGGAAACTTTGACGGTGGATCCTTCTGTGTCAACTTTTATAGCTTTTTCTTTTGCTCCGAGTGAAACCTTGCCGCCCTTAAATGTTCCGTCCAAAGCCTTTGTGATAGCGTCTTCGGCAGCAACCGGGAACAGACGGATGGCACTTGCGAAGTTTGTCTCCGGAGCGTCGGCGTTAACGTTTCCGTCATATCCGACTGTATAGAAACCTTTTTCTTTTCCGGCTTCAAGAATTCCAAGCCCGCCGGTGCTTGCAGCGTGGTAAACAATATCCGCGCCCTGCTCATGCATGGAAAGAGCCATTTCTTTGCATCCTGCGATGTCGGTCCAGGAGCCGATGTAATCAACGATAACCTTGATGCTGGGGTCAACGGAATGCGCGCCCGCGGTAAGGCCGGCCGCGTTCATGTTGCAGTTGAAAATATCAAACGCCGCGATAAAGCCGATAACCTTTGATTTTGTCATCTTTGCGCACATAACGCCGATAAGATAGCTGAGCTCGTTTTCACGCCAGGAGTAGCAGGCAACGTTAGGTTGATTGATTTCTGCGTCAATCAGCATAAATTTCTGGTTCGGGAAGTTAGGCGCAACCTTGTCCACGCTTGATCCCTGGCTGTAGCCAAGAGAAATAATCAGGTCGTAATCGCCCTTTTCGGCGTAGCCGCGGAGAAGAGGCTCATACTCGGCCGCATCCATCGGCTCCGAATAGTCAAACTGAAGATTCTGTTTTTCGCAGATTGCTTTTACTCCGTAATAAAGCGAATCGTTATATGTTTTGTCGCCAAGGCCGCCGGTTGCGAAAACAACTGCGATTTTGCCCGCTTTTGCAGAGCTTGATGAAGCCGTTGAAGATGCCGTTGAAGAAGCCGTTTTGGATGCCGATGCGGAACCCGCCGATTTTTGCGATGAACACGCGAACAGCTGAAACGCCAGCGTCATGATCATGCAGATGGCTAACAGTTTTTTCATTTTTTTCATTTTCTTTCTCCCTTTTTTGGTTTATTTTACCAGCGTAGCCGGCTGATAACCTGAATCCTCGGAGACGCCGAGCATCATCTGCCCAAGCTGTTCCTTTGTCGCCTCCGATCCTTCGACCGTACCAACGTTCCTTCCCCTTAAAAGGACCATAATACGGTCAGAAACCGCCATAAGCTCGTCAAGATCGCTTGAAATCAAAAGCACCGCTGTTCCCGATTCAGCCGCCTCAACAATTTTCGTCTGAATGCTGCCGGCTGACGCGAAATCAACGCCTCGGGTCGGCTGCGACGCAATCAGAAGATTAAGCGGGGTTGACAGTTCCCTTCCGACGACAACCTTTTGCTGGTTGCCTCCGGAAAGCATTCCCGCCTGTTTGTTTACGCTCGTGGTTCTGATATCAAAATCTTTAACAAGCTTTTCAGCGTTTTCTTTAATTACGTCCCAGCGCTGCCAAAAATGCCCCTTTGCGTAAGGAGCCTTATCGAAGCTGTTAAGCGCCAGATTCTCATGTATCTTGAACGGAAGGATGAGACCGAGCCGCTGCCGGTCATCCGGAATACTGCCGACCTTCTTGTCGCGTATGTGACGTGTTTTTTTGTTTTCTATCTGCTCGCCGTTTAACCGGATTTCTCCCTGATTGACGTGCGTAAGCCCGATTATCGCCTGGGCGAGCTGCGTCTGCCCGTTGCCTTCAATACCCGCGACGCCGAGTATTTCCCCTTCTTTTATTTCAAACGAAACGTCCTCTAGCGCTTTTCTGTTTTCTTTTCCTTTAATCGAAACATTTTTAACGTCAAGAATGACTTTGGAGCCGATTTTGCGTTTTTTCTTTTCCATATGTTCGACGCTTTTGCCGACCATCAGCTCCGCGAGCTTTGCCTGATCGGTTTCGGCTGGCGTCGTCGTGGTTATCATTTTGCCGCCGCGCATTACGGTCATTCTGTCGGCGATCTGATAAACTTCCTTAAGCTTATGAGTAATAAAAACTATTGAATTCCCCTGTTTTTTAAGGTTTTCAATAACCTTAAACAATAAATCTGATTCCTGCGGCGTAAGCAGCGCCGTCGGTTCGTCAAGTATTAAAACATCGGCATGCCTGTAGAGAAGCTTTATAATTTCCACTCGCTGCTGCACGCCGATAGGCAGTTTATAAACCGGAACGGAGGGATCGATATTAAAACCGTAAGAATTTGAAATTTCCCTTATCTCAGCCTCAGCCTTTTTTATATCCAGCCTGCCGCCTGTCTTGGTAATTTCTCTGCCAAGCGTGACGTTTTCAGCAACGCTCATATAAGGAATAAGCATAAGCTCCTGATGAACCATGCCGATACCGTTCTCAATGGCAACCGCGGAGTTTTTAAGCTCGACTTCCCTGCCCTTGACCAGTATTTTTCCCGAATCCGGGCTCACAAGCCCGTAAAGTGTCTTTACGAGGGTACTTTTACCCGCGCCGTTCTCACCCAGCAATGCGTGAACCTCGCCCTTTCTCAAGTGAAAATCAACGTTGTCGTTAGCGAGAACGTCATTACCGTAGCGTTTGGTTATGCCGATTGCTTCGAGAGCATACTCACACTTTCCGGCACTTTGGTTTTTAGCGTTAACGTCCATGAAATACTACTCCGATTCAATAAAAATTTTAATTTCTTACCGATTTAACGAACTGAACCGCCTGTTTTGCCAAGGCTGTTATATCCTTGAAATGATGATTCCTTATAATTTCCGGCGGCGTTATCCAGCTTCCGCTGACTGCCATCACCTGCTTGCAGCAAAGATATTCGCACATGTTTTCCGTGGTGACACTGCCGGATGGTATAAACTGCACGGAAGAATAAGGCCCTCCGAAGGCTTTGATCGCTTTAACTCCGCCGAGTACGTTTGCGGGGAAGAAATTGAATACGTCAATTCCGAGTTCTATTCCGGTTTCAATTTCCGTCGGAGTTGCTACGCCCGGTATAATATGTAACTTTTTATCTTTAGCAGCAAGAATTACCTTCTCCCTGCAGCCCGGCGATATAAGAAACTGTGCTCCGCTTTCAAAAGCCATGTCGACCTGGTCGGGCCTTAAAACGGTCCCGGCTCCGATCGTCATCCCGGAGCAATATTTTCTAACGGCTTCTATAGCCTTTAAGGCGGCTTCCGTTCTCAAGGTGAATTCCATAATATTAATGCCCCCGCTTAATAAGGCTTCGGCGAGAGGCACTGCGTCTTCTGAATTTTCCACTAAAACTGCGGGCACTATTCCGCACTTTTTTATATGTTCAAAGAAGGTCTCCATAAATTAAATCCTTACTAATTTTTATTAATTCTTTCAAACGTAATACAATATTTTTGTATAGTTTTACCTGTTAAAACCATGTTCCGTTTTTTTTCAATTATAAACTCTAATAATTTAAAAAGCAATATAAAATAATACTTGAATGAAATAAAAAAACTGCCTTTCGGCAGCTTTATATTCATATCTATTTCATATTACATTATTCTGAAGGCAATTTGTTATATATGTATACCCGAACTCCTTAGTAATCTGTTCGGCGGTTTGGCATACGGCTTTGACAGCCGCGCAGAATTCTGGGCAGTCAGTTGATTCATAAGAGCCCGAAACACTTATCGCCGCAATTACATTGCCAAGATGATCCCGTATCGGCGCTGCGGCGCAGCGTATGCCTTCCTCGTTTTCAAGGTCGTCTGTTCCGTATCCCCGGTTGCGGGTGATTTCAAGTTCTTTTATATATTCGCCGCGGGTCAGTATAGTATTTACGCAGCGGGGTTCAAATCTCATGTTCACTAAGATAGGCTCCATAATTTCCCTCGGAAGCCAAGCCACAAGCACTTTGCCTATCGCCGTCGAATGAAGCGGTACGCTCGACCCGATAGACGAAAACATGCGTGTGCCCGAATATGCCTCAACCTTATCAAGATACACCGCATTCTTGTTTTTCATAATGCAGAGATGGGCGGTCTGATGGGTGAAAAGCGCAAGCCTTTTTAAATACGGATATAATTTTACCTTAATATCCATATCGTTAAGCATCATGCTTGAAAGCTGAAGAAACTTCATAGACAGGCCGTACTTTTCGTTCTCTTCATTCTTTTTTACATAGCCGAGTTCCCTTAAAGCATTCAGGATCCTGAAAACCGTGCTTTTATGCAAGCCAACCTGTTTTGAGACTTCAGTAATACCCATGCCTTCATTCTGCTCACTTAAGCATTCTATTATGCTGAAAGCGCGGTTTAGCATTTGAATCTGTTGTTCGGCCATTTTGATTTCCTTTACTGATGATATTATTTTTGTTATACACTTTTTTGATTATACAATTTAAATATATAATTGTAAATTCCTTATTTGCTTAATATTTAAGCCTTATTTGATAAATCACCGTGTTTAGCCCGCAGCAGGTGATTCTGTGTTAATATTTTAACAAGCATTGCCGGACTTAATGTAAAAAATTCGTTGCTCCGGGCATTGCGGCATTATATAAAAACTCAGCCGACGCGGGGGTAATCTGAGTAGCCCGGATTCCTGTTTAAAATGCAGGAAATACTGTAATTTCCGTCCTTAGTGGGCTCGCCTTTACCCTTGACATAATTTTACTGCGATGTTATGATATGTGTAAACTGGTATGATATATGCGGTAACATATATGGCTTTGAGTTTAATTATTTTGCAGAAAGGAAAGGTTATTATGTCGGTCATTTCAATGCAGAATGTCTCAGTCATGAGCGTCCAGTATGTCCATTACTCTTTCGATTATTTCCTTGATTCCATGGAGAGGTGCGCCCTCAAGAATATCGATCTCTGGGGAGGGTCGCCCCATTATTGCCGGCTTGATTACGGCACCAGCTCTGCGGCTTTCAGGAAAATTAATGAAATGAGGAAGAAGATAGAAAGCAAGGGAATGCGCATAGTGATGTACACCCCCGAAACCCTTGCCTATCCTTTCAGCTATTCCTCACCCGAATCAGCCATCCGCGACCGTACCATCGACTATTTCGATATGGCTATGGAAGATGCGCTGGCCTTCGGAACGGATCGCGTTTTTATGAACTCCGGCTGCGGTCTGCTTGATCTGCCGCGCGAGGAATCCTGGGCGAGAGCGGTCGAGACAATCTCTAAAATTTGTGATCGCGCAAATAAAAAAGGCGTTAAAATAGTTATCGAGCAGCTGCAGCCCTACGAAAGCAATCTGCTTACAACATGCAAAGATATGGTGCGTATGCTCAAAGAAGTTAACAGCCCGGCGCTTAAGGTCTGCGTCGACGTGGTAGCCATGGAGGTCATGGGCGAAAAACTTGAGGACTTTTACATATCCGTTCCCGACAAAATTGAGCTTATACATTATGCCGACGGCAACCCCTCCGGTCATTTTATACTTGGAGACGGTAACCTGCCGCTTAAGGAATATGTCAATATTCTTCAAAAGAACGATTACAAAGGTTTTATCGATCTTGAGATAAACGATTCGATTTACTGGGATGATCCCCACAGCTCAATAAAACGTTCCGCGGATTATCTCAGAACTTTCCTTCCTGAGCGCTGATTTCCGGTCTGTATAGGGACTACCCCTTAATAAAAAAGGCAGAGCACGTAAAAACGTGCTCTGCCTTTCAGCGTGAAGACAAAGTCTTCACGCTTCAAAACGAACAGGTTCGTTTTGAGCCTAAAGTGCGTCAATTCTGCATAACAGGCTTGACAATGTGTCTTTTTCGACGCACATGTCGCCGAAAAAGACGAAATTTAAGTTTTGAAAAACTTGTTCACACTCTCTTCGTTTCGCGCAAAGCAAGTTTTTCAAAACGCGCCTGCAGGCGCAGGGTGCTCAAAAAACCATAAACAGAGTTTGTCTAGAGTCTGAAAGGCAGTGCACTTAAAAAACGTGATCTGCCTTTTTCTAATATCGCAGATTAAATTTTAATATTCCAGGCAGCGGTAATAGCGGCGGATTTCCATCGGGTGGCAGTTTATTTCCTCCATATGAGCGTCTATCCTCTGGGTAACCGCATGCATAACGAGATGGGAAATGTTTCCCCTGAACTCGGGGCTAATGCCCTTAAGCTCATAATCCTTCGTATCGATAACGGTATAATCTCCGCAGATACGCGGAAGGAATTTTACGACGCGCTCGGACAGCGGACGCTCTTTGTCTTCACCGACAAAAACGGTAACGGGGGTATCCCTGTCGATTACCTCAAGCGTTCCGTGAAAGAATTCCGCGGAATGGATCGATTTGGTTCTGATCCAATGCTGCTCCTCCCAGTAACACATGGCATAAGAATATGTGGCTCCCCACTGATTGCCGGCTCCGATGAAATAATGAATTTTATCATCCTTATGCTTTCTGGCAAACTCCGAGCCAAATTCATCGGCGCTCTTTTCGGTTTCAACCAAAGCTCTAGCAAGATATTTGTCCATTTCTTCGTAATAACGGTAATAATCGTCGAACTCGTGGTTGTTGTACATAAAACGGTCCGCCACCATAAAAAACTTGAGCTGTTCGTTGGCCGGATAAGAAATAAGGTAATCGACTTCCTGCGCAAGGGAGGCGTTTTTAACGTCAATAAAACCGAAAACCTTTGCTCCGGCTTTTTTTACAAGCCTGACCGCATCTACCATCTCAACCGTGCTTCCTGTGACCGACGAGATAATCACAACGGATTTTTCACCGATACGGCGATTTCCGGTAGTAATGTATTCGGCAGCGTTTTCAACATAAACCGGCAAAGCGCTTTTGCTCTTCATATGGCTCACGACCTGAAGGCTCGATGCATAAGTGCCGCCTATTCCGATAAAATAGATGCCGTCAAATCCCGAGGCGCAGATTTTGTCAACTATTGATTCAATCTCGCCGCGGAGAGCCAGCGCGCCGTTCACACTGTCAATTTGTTTCTTCTCGTCAAATTTTAACATAATAATTACCTACCATTTATAATAATTTTTTACTAAGCTTAAAATACGGTTATATGTTTTCGTACACTGTCCTGCCGTTAACCAAAGTGAGGCAGACCTTAACGTTTCTTATTTCCTGCATCGGCGTATTAAATACATCCGCATTCAGTACAGCTATGTCGGCAAGCTTGCCGACCTCCAACGTTCCAAGCCTGTCTTCGGAATAAAGGTTATACGCGCCCCCCTTGGTCCATGCAGCTAAAAGCTCTGGTACTTCCAGCGTGTTTTCGGGGTTAAAAGGCTCTCCTCCGTCCGGAAACAAAGCACCGCAGGCATGATAAATTGATTCCGGTATATCGTCAATAAGAAGCGGCAAATCGGTAGCACACGAAATAGTTACTCCGCTGTCCGCCATTTTGCGGCGGTTCCAATAATAACGGCCGCGATCCGTTCCTATTTTCTCATTAATCATGGAGATCTTGTCAGCACGGTTATAAAGAGACATGATCTGAGGATAAATCTCGGCGATTACGCCAAGCTTCCCCATACGTTCCAGGTCTTTCGGGTCGCTGAATTCCAGATCCGTAATGCTGTGGCGGTTAACAAGGCGCCCGTTTTTGTCGCGCCTGCATTTATTATATATATCGACTACCCGGCAAACGGCCGCATCGCCCTGAGCATGCAGAGAGAATCTGAATCCCTGAGCGTCCGCCTCCATAACCTCGTTCTCAATTTTTTTATAGTCGATTTCCTGAGCGCAATAAACATCCGGTGAACAGCTGTATGGCTCTTTCAGGTCGGCGCAAAGCTGGCTTATCGAACCGTCAGTCATTCTGTTAAACCCTGAAAACCTCAAAAATTCGCCCTTAAACCGATCACGCATTTTTTGTCCGTAGGTAAAGTCGGCATCGGCCCCAACAGGCTGGCTCATAAAATTTACCCTCAGCGTAAGGTCGTTATTATTTTCAAGCTCTGCAAGGATATCGGTAAATCCATAAAAATCGTCAAAACCCATTTCCTTTACCGATGTGATTCCCCGGCTGTTAAGCATGTTCATGTAAGCTTTGAACCTGGGCACGATGAAATCCCTATCGCCGAGCACCTTTCCCAGAAGCCGCCAGTAAGCCTCGGGGTAACAGGCGTCAGGCGTGAATTTATATTCATCCATAGCCGCGGTATTCATCCAGCAAGTTTCTCCGCCCTTTGCGAAAAGAACGACGGGTCTCTTTCCAAATGCGTCGTCGAGCATATCCGGCCCTTCGGGGCTCAAAAGTTCTCCGTCCCAGCCGTGGCCCAGTATTTCCCTGCCTGACGGCAGCGTCTCGGAGCTTTTTTCAATACGCTTATAATATTCTCCAATGTCTTACAGGACGATAAATCTGCTCCCGCAAAGCCTACCGAATATCCGGTGAAAAAGCAATGGACGTCCGAAAAGCCGGGGCAAACCACACGGTCGCCAAGCTCGTATACCTTTGTATCGGTTCCGACATAACCATTTCCGTCGCCGGCTCCTACGGCGGCAATTTTACCGCCGGATACCGCAACAAATCCTGCGAAAGGCTCTGATTTCGCCGCCGTAAAAATATTGTTTGAACGTAAAAGCGTCTGAGCTTTCATTTCTATTCCTCCCCTTATAATGCATTTGACATTATGATGACAATTTTAGATGCAGACCTGAAAAACGGGCAGAAATATGACAAATATAATAAAAACATGTATATTCTGCTTTTATTATTGCATTTCCGATATAAAACACAAAAAAATTCGCCGTGCAACTCAGCCCGCCGCTTTGACGGCGGGCTTGTTTTCAAAATCAGATCAACGGCGGGCCTGACCCTGCTATTCCCAGGCTCCCATGTATTGTAACGTAACACTGCTGTTCGCAGCTCCCGCGTGCATGCAATCAGGCAATGATTTCCCCTGCATTATTCCGTAAAGAAAACCTGCTATGTAACTGTCGCCCGCGCCCATCGTATCCTTTACGTCACAGGGCACAATTCCGAAGGTTGTAAATTCTTTTCCGTCGTATGCCACGCTTCCCTTATCGCCTAATGTGGTTACTACTATTTTAGGTCCTTTGGCTTGCATCTTCTTCATAAAATCGCGGATAAAATCGTTATCGCCCTCGTCAGATGCAAAAAAGGCGTAATCTACATTACTGATTGCCTTCTCAATAACAGGACCGTCCAATTTTGTTGCAAAGTCAAAAGCAATCGGAACACCCCTTGCTTTGATTTTATGCAAATCATTCTCGATCATACCCCAAAGTCCGGTTACCACGATATCATGGCTGCACAAAAAATCAATATCATCGTCCGTCAGTTTAAATTGAGCCAAAACGCCTTCGTCATAATCGCCGAAAACCCTTTCGCCGTTTACAAGATCTACCTGGGTGATAGCGGTTTTACCTTGCAGGACGCGTACGTGAGAGACTTCAACACCTTTTCTTTTCAGTGCTTCAATCATAATATCGCCGTATTTG
>JAUZPW010000139.1 GCA_030705725.1 Bacillota bacterium | reverse complement strand
TTCTTTAATATCTTGCGGATAGTGGAACGCGCCCATTTACCATCACTTTTTTTGGGTTTAATCCCCGCGTCTGTAAATGAGTCGGCAATCAGCTGACAGCCGAGACCGCCGTTTACGTACATATCGAACGCCATACTGACAAACTCCGCTTTTTCGGCGTCTACCTCAAGGGTAGGCAGTTTTTCCGCGAACGAGCGTTTATAACCGAAAGGAACCTCTCCGATATGGCCGCCCGACTGAACGGATTTAACGATTCCGCGGCGCATTCTGCGGGTTATGATTTTATACTCCCTTCTCGCAAGAAAGGTTTCAAATTCGGTATACTCCTCATCAAGCTCATTGTTGAGGTCGTATACTCTCCGTGGGGTTATGATCACGCAGCCGGCATTTTTGAACGTGTCAAGTATAATGCCTTGCGAGGTCATGTTACCCCTCCCAAGACGGTCTATATCCATACAAAGGACGGAATCATACGCCCCGCGCTCTATATCCTCCAAAAGCTTGAGCATTTGCGGGCGCATATAGAGATTTTCTCCGCTTACAACCTCCTCGTATATCTTAATTACGGTAATTCCATTCTTTTCGGCGAACTCGAGAAGGGTATCCCTGTGGCGCTGCAGCGCGTCTAAAATATCCTCTTCCGCTCTGGATTTTCTCAGATAAATCGCGGATGCCATAAAAAAGCCCCTTAAATAATAAAAATATGGAATTTGCCGCGGTAGCGCCGTCATAAATTCTACCGAGGTGGTTTTATGACATTAAAAGAATTGATTTCATGGAAGGAAGGGGACATCGAAAAAGGTCGGGCCGCCGGAGGAGACTTAAAGCTTGACGTGAATGTAAATATAATACACGGAAGTCCTGCCGAGCTTCCGGATGTGATAAAAAGCCTCACGAGGGCGGTTAATTACCAAAAGCCGGGAACGCCGGTGAGTGCGGATCAAACCGAAATTCTCTGGAACGGGTATGGGGCTGTTGAGCTTGAAGACGAGCTGAGGGCTTTATTAATAAGGGGTTCCAAGCCGCCATGATTAAAATATATTAGTGCTTAAAGCGTCAAATACTGATACCAACATAAAAATTTTATTTTGATAATGTTGAAATTTAAAACTATTAGTGTTATGATAAAGCTCGATACATAATTTTTCTATTTTGGGAGTTAAGGATGGAATCTGTTCAAAGCGACATAGATTTACTGAGTTCTGTAATGACGTTAATATCCATGCAATTCGGCGAAAAATGCGAAGTGGTTCTGCACGACTGGACCCACGGGTACGATAAGACTATCGTGGCAATTCAAAACGGCCATGTGTCGGGACGGAAGGTGGGAGACTGCGGCAGCAACCTCGGGCTTGAGGTAATGCGAGGAACGTCGGACGGGTTGAATCAGTATAACTATGTAACAAAAACAAAAAAGGGGAAAACCTTAAGGTCTTCTTCATTATATTTAAAGAACGACAAGGGAGAGCCTATCGGGGCCTTATGCATTAATTACGATATATCCGACATGCTTGAGGTGCACAATATTATCGAAGGCCTTACCATGGTAAATAAAGACGTCAAGGAACAGTTTGTGAACAATGTAAACGAATTGCTTGACTACCTTATTCAGGAGAGCATCAGCAACATCGGAAAACCCGTCGACGAAATGAAAAAAGAGGATAAAATCGAGGCGCTTAAATTCCTCGACGAAAAGGGCGCTTTCTATATAACTAAATCCGGTACGAAAATCTGCAAGGCGCTTAATATTTCAAAATTTACCCTGTATAATTATCTGGACGAGTTCCGCAGTTCCAACGAGCAGTAAAAACCCAAGCCCAGACTATTTTTCGGCTTTATTTGAATTTGCTCTTTATCTTATGAATTTAAGAATAAAGAGCAAAAAAATAAACTATTTATCAAAAAAAAATTTATTTTATTAACTAAAAAGAGCTTTATTACAGGCAGTATACACTAAAATATTTTAATATCGAAGTTCTGACTAAGTAATTTCTTATAAAAGTGTCTAAAAAAAAGTTTTAATAACGGGTGGCTGAAATATGAAAAAAAGTGACATCGGCGTAATTGGGCTCGCGGTAATGGGCGAAAACCTTGTGATGAATATCGAAAGCAAGGGCTTTACGGTTAGCGTATTTAATCGAACAACGCAAAAGGTTACCGATTTTATACGCGGCCGCGCGGCCGGAAAAAACATTTTCGGAGCGTTGTCGCTCAAGGAACTGGTTTCAAGCCTCGAAAAGCCGCGCAGGGTTATGCTTATGGTTAAAGCGGGAAAGGCGGTCGACGACCTTATTTCCGAGCTTGTACCGCTGCTTGAAAAGGGAGACATTATTATTGACAGCGGCAATTCGCATTTCGCGGACACTGCCAGAAGAATGGAGCATGTCGAAAGCTGCGGCCTTTATTATATCGGGACCGGAGTTTCCGGAGGCGAGGAAGGCGCGCTTCACGGGCCGTCAATCATGCCGGGCGGCTCTAAAAACGCGTGGGAATATGTAAAGCCTATATTCCGGGCGATTTGCGCCAAAAGCGAAGACGGGCAGCCCTGCTGCGACTGGGTCGGGGAAGGCGGCGCCGGACACTTCGTAAAAATGGTGCATAACGGTATAGAGTACGGCGATATGCAGCTGATTTGCGAAGCGTATCAGCTTATGCGCGATTACCTCAAAATGAGCGCGGACGAAATGCATGAGGTATTCTCCGAGTGGAACAAAACCGAGCTCGACAGCTATCTTATAAAGATCACAAGCGACATATTGGCTTATAAGGACACTGATCAAAGCCCTATAATCGACAAGATACTTGACGCCGCTGGACAAAAAGGCACCGGAAAATGGGCCGTGATCGCTTCGCTTGACGAAGGTATCCCGCTTACGCTTATCGGCGAAGCGGTATTCGCGAGGTCTCTTAGCGCGCTTAAGGAAGAGCGCGCCGCGGCTTCCGAAATTTTAACAGGGCCCGAGCCGGAGTTTTCCGGAAATAAAGCGGAGTTCATAAACGATTTAAGAAACGCTCTTCTGGCTTCAAAGATCGTCTCTTACGCGCAGGGGTATTCGCTAATGAGGGCAGCCGCCAAAACTTACGGCTGGAACTTAAACTACTCGGGTATAGCACTTATGTGGCGCGGAGGCTGTATAATCCGCAGCACATTCTTAAAGAACATCAGGGATGCGTACATCGAAAATCCCGAGCTTTCAAGCCTTCTGACAGACGATTATTTCAAAAAGACGATAGATAAAGCGCAAACCGGCTGGCGCAGAATCTGCGCGGCCGCCGTGATAAACGGTATACCGGCCCCTGCCATGAGCTCCGCTCTCAGCTATTACGACGGATACAGATGCCATAGACTTCCCGCCAACATGCTTCAGGCGCAGCGCGACTATTTCGGGGCCCATACCTACGAGAGAATCGACGCGCCGAGATACGAGTATTTCCACACCAATTGGACGGGCGAAGGCGGCAGCACCGCTTCGACGACTTACAACGCTTGAACGGAGATAACTATGAATATTCTTATAACGACCTCGTCTTTTTCAACGGACAGTTTTCCGGAGTACTTTAGCATAATTAAAAATCCGTACGGCAGAAAGCTTACGGAATCCGAAGTGCTGGAACTGATATTAAAATACAAACCCGCCGGGATGATCGCGGGGGTAGAGCCGCTGACAAGAAATGTTTTAAGCCGGGCAAAGGAGCTTAAGGTGATTTCACGATGCGGCACGGGACTTGACAGCGTAGACCTTGACGCCGCGAAAGAGCTCGGAATCTCCGTGCTCAACACCCCCGACGCGCCGACTGAAGCCGTCGCGGAGCTTACGACAGGCGCCGTGCTATCGCTTTTGAGGAAAATCAGCACTGCGGACGCGCTTGTCAAAAGCGGAAACTGGAAGCAACTTAAAGGCAACCTTCTGAGCGAAAAAACGGTCGGCATAATAGGCGTGGGGAGAATCGGAACCCGGGTTGCGGAAATCATGAACTTATTTGAATGCCGTCTTTTAGGCTATGACCCGTTTATAAAAGAGCACAGGTTATGCGAGATGAAACCTTTGGATGAGCTGCTCAGAGAATCGGATATAGTGACTTTGCATGTTCCGTATACCGAATCAAACCATCATATTATTGCAAAAAGAGAGCTTTCTTTGATGAAAAAAACAGCTCAGCTTGTGAACATAGCCCGTGGCGGCCTTGTAGACGAGGAAGCCTTGTGCGAGGCGCTGAAAACCGGAACCATCGCGGGCGCGGCAATTGATTGCTTTGAGCAAGAGCCGTATAAGGGCGAGCTTATTTCGATGGGAGAAAAGGTTGTTCTGACTGCTCACATGGGGTCGGCGGCGGCTGAGACAAGGAAAAAGATGGAGCTTGAGGCGGTTAAAAATCTTCTGCAAAAGCTTAAGGAACTGGGCTTATCAGAAGCTTAAGATTGTTGCTTTTAATGAGAATAATTTAATATTCTAAAATTACAAAGGAGAATATCGATGAGAGAAGTAAGAGTAGTAATCTGGGGATTCGGGGCAATGGGAAGCGGAATGGCGCGGATGCTGATAGAGAAGAAGGGCGTGGAGATAGTCGGGGTATGCGACAGGAACGCGGCGCGCGCGGGGAAAGACATGTATGAGTATCTGGGAGTGGAAAGGAAGGGCCGGAAAGCCGTAACGATCACGAAGGAGCCGGAGAAGGTCATAACCGAGAAATGCTGCGACGTACTGCTGCTAGCGACGGACTCATTTACGAAGAGCGCGTTCGAGCGCCTTAAATTCTGCCTTGAGAAGAAAGTAAACGTAATAACGATAGCGGAGGAGCTTTCATATCCGAAGGCACAGAGCCCGGAACTGGCGAAAGAGCTCGACAAAATAGCGCAGGAAAACGGAGTAACGCTGTTGGGAACGGGAATCAACCCGGGGTTCGTGCTTGATTATCTGATTCTGGCGCTGACGGGCACCTGCGAGAACGTGGAGTCGATCTACGCGAAGCGCGTAAACGACCTGTCACCGTTTGGCCGCGCGGTAATGCACGAGCAGGGCGTAGGAATAACGCAGGAAGAATACAAAACGAGAATGGCCGAGGGCACGCTGGCGGGCCATGTCGGATTCCCGGAATCGATAAACATGATAATGGA